>CAHJWU010000368.1 GCA_903643085.1 Rhodospirillales bacterium | reverse complement strand
CGCGGCCGGGCCGCCGCGGTTGACCGCGGCGATGGCGGCCCCCGCGCGCTTGTGTGCCGTGGTGTCCAGGTCCACGCCCAGCCAGCCGCGGTCCACGTGGCCCTTGGCCAGCAGCTCGTCGACGATGCGCTGGGCGATCTCCGAAGGAATGGCGAAGCCGATCCCCACGGAGCCGCCGGTGGGCGAGACGATGGCGGTGTTCAGCGCGATCACCTGGCCGGACATGTTGAAGCTGGGCCCGCCGGAATTGCCCGGATTGATCGGCGCGTCGAGCTGGAAGAAATCGTCGAACGGCCCTGCGCCGATGTCGCGTCCGCGGGCACTCACGATGCCGGCGGTCACCGAGCCGCCCAGCCCGAACGGGTTGCCGGCCGCCATGATCCAGTCGCCCACCTGGACGGAGCGGCTGTCCCCCCAGGGCACCGCGGCCAGCCTGTGGTCGGCGTCAACCTTGATCACCGCGATGTCCGTCAGCTCGTCGCTGCCGATGACGTGGGCCGGCAGCTCCGCTCCGTCCGTGAAGCTGACCACGATCTTGTCCGCCTCGCCCACCACGTGATTGTTGGTGACGATGATGCCCGTGGGGTCAAGAACGAAGCCGGAGCCGGCGCCGATCATCTGCTCGCGCTTGCCGCGCAGCCGGTCACGGAACGTCTTCTCGAACGGCGTGCCGCGCAGTTCGGGCGGCAGGCCCCCGCCCGCCTGCGGGTCCGCCACGTTCATGCGCACGGCTATGTTGACCACGGCCGGCACCACGCGGCGCACGAGGGGAGCGAAGGTGAGCGGGCCGGTCTGCACCAGCGGCTGCGCGTGCAGCGCCGTGGCAGCCAGAGCGGCGGCGAAGGCGAGCAGCGTGAGGGGCGCGGCGCGTCGCATGGTTACGATGTGGCATGGGTGCGGTGGGGTCACAAGAACGCTCACCTGAGACTGAATTTTGTGTAACGCCCTGAAAGAAGGAAGCAAGGCCTTCCTTTTCGAAAAAGCAAAAAACTTTGCTGCCCCGACGCGGCCGGTGCGCAGGCCGGGCCGGAGGCAACCGCCGGGCGCTTGCCGCGCCTCCGCGGCAGCCGGGTCGAAAGTCTTTTTTCAAAACAGAAGGTCTTTCTTCCTCCCCCTTCGCTAGCCACCTCTCGCCCATGGCAAACCTGGCCCACCTCCCCTCGCGCGCCGTACTCGCCGTAACAGGCGCAGACCGCGTGGCCTTCCTGAACGGCCTGGTCTCCAACGACGTGGCCGACGCCGCCCCCGGACGCGCCGTCTGGGCCGCCTTGCTGACCGCGCAGGGCAAGTGGCTGGCGGACTTCTTTATCTTCGCCGACGGCGAGCGGCTGCTGCTGGATTGCGAGGCGGCGCAGGCGGCGATGCTGGCGCCGCGGCTCGGGCGCTACAGGCTGCGTGCGAACGTGGCGATCTCGCCTACGGATCTGCGCGTCTATGCCGCCTGGGGCGGGCCGGCGCCCAGCGGCATCGCCGCCCCTGATCCCCGCCTGGCAGAGGCAGGGTGGCGCGTGCTTGCAAGCGCGCTGCCGGCGACCGCCGATGCTGCGAATTGGGACGGGCATCGGCTGGCGCTCGGGTTACCGGACGGATCGCGCGACATGGAGGCGGAGAAGACCGTGCTGCTGGAGGCCGGCTTCGACGAGCTGCACGGCATTTCCTGGACCAAGGGCTGCTACATGGGCCAGGAGCTGACGGCGCGCACGCGCTACCGCGGCCTGGTGAAACGCCGGCTGCTGCCTGTCTCCGGCCAGGCTCCCCTGCCCGCGCCGGGAACACCGGTGATGAGCGGCGACCGCGAGGTGGGGCTGATGCGGTCCAGCCGCGATGGCGCGGGGCTTGCGGTGTTGCGCCTCGATGCGCTGCGCGGCGCTCTGACGGCAGGCGGCCAGGTGATCCGGCCTCATGTTCCCGGCTGGGCGGTGCTGCCGGAACTCGTCTAGGCGCCAGTTGTAAGCGCCGGTCTCAACTTTGCCGGGCCGCGTTCCCATATCATGGCTTAGGCCCCATACTCCGCTCATGAAAACAGGTTTCGCCATGCGCCGCTTCGCCCCTCTCCTGCTTGCCGTGCTGATCGCGCTCGCACCGGCCTTCGCCGGCGCCCGGCCAGGCCAGGGCCTGTCGCTCGGCAGTCGCGGCAGCCGGACCTACTCGTCCGCGCCAAGCACGGGAACGTCACCCTACGGTGGCGCGCCCATACAGCGCAGCTACACGCCCAATGGCGGCTCCACCTACGGGTCGGGCTACGGCAATCCCGGCTTTGGCGGCGGCTACGGCATGCGGCCACGCTCCTCCTTCGCCAGCGGCCTGCTCGGCGGTCTGGTGGGCGCGGGCATCGGCAGCATGCTGTTCGGCGGCGGGTTCTTCGGCCATGGCGCCGGCGGCTTCCTCGGCCTGCTGCTGCAGGTGTTCCTGCTCTATTTGCTGGCGAGCTGGGCCTACCGGCGCTTCTTCGCCGGCAACCTGGCCGTGGCCGGCGGCGGCATGCTCGGCCGCATGGGCCAGGGGCTGGGCCGGCAAGGCGCA
>CAHJWU010000367.1 GCA_903643085.1 Rhodospirillales bacterium | reverse complement strand
CGTCCGCCGCGCCTACGACGCCCGCAACCGCCGCGCCATACACCTGATCTACACGCTGGACGTGGACGTCCCCGACGAGGCCGCCCTTCTCGCCCGCCACGCCCACGACCCGCGGATAACCCGCACCCCGGACACGTCCTTCCACCACGCCGCCCGCGCCCCCACCCCCCTGCAAGACCGGCCCGTGGTCATAGGCGCCGGCCCCTGCGGCCTGTTCGCCGCCCTGGCACTGGCGCAGATGGGCTTCCGCCCGATCATCCTCGAACGCGGCCGCGTCGTGCGTGAACGCACCGCGGACACCTTCGCCCTATGGCGCCGCTCCGTCCTCACGCCCGAATCCAACGTCCAGTTCGGCGAAGGCGGCGCCGGCACCTTCTCCGACGGCAAGCTCTGGTCCGGCGTCCGGGACCCCGCCTATCTGGGCCGACGCGTGCTGGAAACCTTTGTCCGCGCCGGCGCCCCCGAAGAGATACTCGTCTCCAGCAAACCCCATATAGGCACCTTCCGTCTCGTGACCGTCGTGGAAAACCTGCGCGCCGAAATCGAAGCCCTAGGCGGCGAATACCGTTTCGACACCCGTGTCACCGCGCTGATCACCGGCCGGTCCCCCGCCGGTCAAAAGCGCATCGAAGCCCTCGAACTGGCCAGCGGCGAAACCCTGCAAGCCCGCCACGTCATCCTCGCCCCCGGCCATTCCGCGCGCGACCTCTTCGCCGCCCTGGTCGCCGCCCGCATACACGTGGAGCCCAAGCCGTTCTCCGTAGGCGTGCGCATAGAACATCCGCAATCCGTCATTGACCGTGCCCGCTTCGGCGCCTTCGCCGGCCACAAGCGCCTGGGTGCCGCCGACTACAAACTCGTCCACCACGCCAGCGGCGGCCGCTCCGCCTACAGCTTCTGCATGTGCCCGGGCGGCACCGTCGTCGCCGCCACCAGCGAACCGGGCCGCGTCGTCACCAACGGCATGAGCCAGTACTCCCGCGCCGAGCGCAACGCCAACGCCGGCATAGTGGTGGGCCTGGGCCCGGCCGACTTCGCCCCTGAAGAGGCTAACGACCCGCTGGCAGGCATCGCCTTCCAGCGCCGCCTGGAGTCCGACGCCTTCACCGCCGGCGGCAGCACCTACGCCGCTCCGGCCCAGCGCGTCGCCGACTTCCTGGCCCGCCGCCCCAGCACCTCTCTCGGCGAAGTCGTCCCCTCCTACAAGCCGGGCGTCACCCCCACCGACCTGGCCGCCTGCCTTCCCGACTACGTGCTCGCCACCATACGCGAAGCGCTGCCCGTCTTCGCCCGCCAGATTCCCGGCTTCGACATGCCGGACGCGGTCCTGACAGGCGTGGAGACCCGCACCTCCTCGCCGATACGCATCACCCGCGGCGCCGACTTCCAGAGCCTCAACACCGCTGGCCTCTACCCCGCAGGCGAAGGTGCCGGTTACGCCGGCGGCATCCTCTCGGCCGCGATCGACGGCACCCGCGTGGCGCAGGCGCTTGCCGCGGACGCAGCTTAAGCAAGCCTACCGCCCATCCTCCACGGTGCTCTCCAGCGTGTTCATCGAAGCCCGCGCGTACAGCTCCTCCGGCTTGTCCTGCGCCTCCGGCGGGTTGGCCAGCGCCTCGAACCAGTCGATCGTCACCTGGTCGCACAGGAATCCGGTCAGCCAGTCGATCTGCCCGAAATCGTACTCCCAGAACGCGGCGAACAGGTCCAGACTCCAGATCGCGGCGCCTGCGTCCCACACCGCCATACCGGCCGCCCCGCCGCGCCCTGTGCGCCCCGGTCCCCAGGCCAGCGAACGGCGCGGCCCCGGACGCAGCCGGGCCGTCACGCCGTCCAGCACGAAGGGCAGTGTCGCGGCCGTCATGCCGCCGCCAGCCGCCGCCACCTTGCCGCGCCGGCCGCCATCAGCCACGCGCCCGCCACCGCGTAGAGCGGTATCAGCAACAGATTGTAGCGCACCTGGTTCACCGCCACCGACGCGTTGAACGCCAGCATGAACCAGGCCGGCCAGGCGAGCAGGACAACGCCGGGGCGCCACATCGAAGCCTCATCCTGCACCCTCCACGGCCGCGCCGCCCATGTCAGGCCCAGCGCCGCCCAGAACAGCACAAAACCCCACCAATGCGCCACATACGCGCCGCGCAGAGCCAGCGGAAGGCTGACCATCGCATGCCACACAGGCATGCGCAGGATGTCGTGCGTCAGCAGGTAACGCAGGTGATGGTCGTAGCCGCCGGCCGCCGCCAGCGTCTCCGGCAACAGATGGCGCAGCCCCAAAGTGTAGAAGGCGTTCGCGTGGTCGTCCCAGCCGAAGCGGTCGCATCCGGTGGGTGCAAAATCCCGCCCAAGCGCGTTGCCGTCAGGCAGCCAGCAGACGAAGGATTGCGCGTATTCCCGCCAGGTCATCGTGTCGAACGCGATGCGCTGCACCAGCGTGTGGCTGTCGTAGCCGTAGGTGAGCGCCGGCCGCCCGAGCACCGTCGCGTTGCGCGCCACCCAGGGCGCCAGCGTGAGCCCGGCCGCCGCGGCGAA
>CAHJWU010000366.1 GCA_903643085.1 Rhodospirillales bacterium | reverse complement strand
CCGCCGCGCCGAGGCCTCCACCCGCCTGCAGCCCGGCGACGACGTGCGCGTCCCCCCTTTGCCGGACGGCCCGCCCCCGCCACCCGAGCGCGCGCCGCTGGACGAGAACACCCTGCGCGAGCTGGAAGGCATGGTCGTCTACATGGACGACAGCCTCATCGTGATGAACAAGCCGCACGGCCTGCCCGTCCAGGGCGGCCCCGGCATCGTCCGCCACCTGGACGGCCTGATGGAGGGCTTCCGCCAGGGAGCCGCCGACAAGCCCCGCCTGGTCCACCGCCTGGACATGGACACCAGCGGCCTGCTCGTCCTCGCCCGCACGCCTGGCACCGCCGCCAAGCTCGCGGCCGCCTTCCGCAGCCGCCACGTGCTGAAGACCTATTGGGCCGTGGTCGCCGGCCGCCCGTCGCCGCAGGAGGGCAGGCTGGACCTGCCGTTGGTGAAATACGGCGGCCTGCGCGGCGGCGAGCGCGTGGCGGTGGCCGAAGAGGGCGAGGAAGACAGCACCCACGCCATCACCGACTACCGCACGCTGGACGCCGCGGGACGCAAGCTCGCCTGGCTGGAGCTCCGGCCGCTCACCGGCCGCACCCACCAGTTGCGCGTCCACTGCGTGGCGCTGGGCGCCCCCATCGTGGCGGACCGCAAATACGGCGGCGAGGCCGCGCAGGTCGCGGGCCTGGCTGACAAGTTGCATCTGCACGCGCGCGCGCTGAGCCTGCCGCATCCGGAGGGCGGAACGCTCGAGCTGGAGGCGGACCTGCCGCCGCACATGCGGGAGACGTTCCGGGCCATGGGGTTCGCCGCGCCGGCGGCAGGCAAGCCCAGAAGGAAGTGAAGCAAGGGCTTCTTTTCCGGAAAAAGAGGCAAAAAACTTCTGTGCGCGCTGTCGCGGACCTTATCCCCGCGGCGCGACGGCGGAGCAGAAGGTGTTTGCTGCTTTTTTACAAAAAAGAACGCCTTGCTTGCTTCCCCTTTGCCTGCCTTCCTCGCACAACCCCACCCATGCGCCCCACCCCGAAACGCCGCTCGCCCTTCCGCCCCATCCTGCTGACGGCCGGCGCCATCGTCATCCTCGGCGCCGCCGGCCTCATCGTGGCCGCGAACGCGCTGGATCCCGCGCGCCTGGCAGAGGCGCTGAAAGACTCGATCCACCGCTCGACCGGCCGGGATCTCACCATAGCCGGCGGCGTGCACCTCACGATGGGCCTCTCGCCGCAGTTCGAGGTGGACGGCATCGCGCTGTCCAACGTGGCGGGCGCGTCGCGCGCGCAGATGCTGGCGGCGCGGAGCCTGACCGCGCGGCTCGCTTTGCTGCCGCTGCTCGGCGGCGACGCGGTGATCTCCTCGCTCGTGCTGCGCGATGCGGACATCATCCTGGAGCGCGGCACGGACGGCGTGGCCAACTGGCAGTTCGCGCCGGAGCGCCGGCCGCTGTTCGGTAAGTCGGTGGGCGCCGCGCATGGCGGCGGCGGCCGTGTCGAGATACGCAACATCGCACTCGAGGGCGGCCAGATGACCTGGGCGGCCGGCCCGGTGGCGCCGGTCACCCTCGGCATCACCCACCTGGTGTGGTCCGCGCAGGATGTGGACCTGCCCATGTCGCTGGCCTTCCAGGGCACCAAAGGTGACGTCCCGATCACGCTGACCGCCAGCTCCGGCTCGCTGCAGCGGTTGCAGGGCGGGCCCACCAGCGCGCTCGCCGGCGCCTGGCCGCTGACCGCGGACCTGACCGTCCTGCGCGCCGGCATCCACGTGGCGGGCGGCATCAACCACCCGGAGCAGGGCCGCGGCTACCAGTTCCGTGTCACCGCGAACGCGCCCGCGCTGGCAGAGCTGAACCCGCTGATCGCCGGCGCCACGCTGCCGCCACTGGCGGACGTGAACGCCAATGCCCTGCTGTCCGACGGCAGCGCGGGCGAGTTGCGCACCTCCCAGGTCTCGCTGCACGCCGGCGCCTCGGACCTCTCCGCCTGGGTGCCTGGCCTGGTGGTCAAGCAGCTTCTGCTCTCCGCTCCCGGACCCGGCCAGCTCGTCCAGTTGTCGCTGGACGGCACCTACCAGGACCAGCCGCTGCGCATGGCCGGCACCGCCACGCAGCCTGACGTGGTGGGCAGCGGCGGTCCGATCCAGGCCACGCTGACAGCGCAGGCGGCCGGCGCCAATTTCGCCGCTCACGGCACCGTCCCGCCATCGATGAACGCCGCCGGGCTGGACGTCACGATCAGCGCGCGCGCGGCCGATCTGTCCTCGCTCTCCCCCCTGGTTGGCCGCCCTCTGCCGCCCGCGCACGATTTCAGCCTGGATGCGCAGGTGGGCGACGCCGGCGTGCGGCTGCGCGGCGTGGCCGTACGCAACCTGATAATGGGTTCCTCGCTGGGCGACGTCTCCGGCGCGCTCACCGTGCAGTGGGCGCCACGCGCAACGCTGACCGGCACGCTCACTTCCCGTGTGCTGGACCTGGATGCGATCGGCGCGCCGGCGGGCGGCCTGCTGCCGGCAATCTGGCCGCTGCCGGACGCCGGCGGCCAGAGCGCCGCCAT
>CAHJWU010000365.1 GCA_903643085.1 Rhodospirillales bacterium | reverse complement strand
GCCGGGGTCGGCGGCGGGGGGGGCGGCGGCGGTGGCGGCGGTGCGGTCTCGATCGGCTGCGGCCTGGGCGCCACCAGCGCCGGGTTCTCTTGGGCCGGCGTGTCCGCCTCCGAGGGCGCGGCAACCTTGCCGTGCGCGTCCGATTTCTGCGCGGACGCGGCCGTGCCCTCGAACTCCACCTCCATCGCGTCGTCCGGCGGCGGCGGCGGCGGCAACGGCGCGGGTATGACGATGAGGAGTGCCAGCAGGATGACGAGGTGTATCGCCCCCGAAACCGTCGCCGCGCGTGACATGCCCTGACGCATGGGCACTATTTCGACGGCGGCTCGGCCAGCAGGGCCACCTTGGTGAAGCCCGCCTGCTGTATCGTGCCCATCACCTGCAGAACCTGCCCGTAGGCGATCCCCTTGTCCCCGCGCACCAGGATGCGCCGCGTCAGATCGCTGTCGGACGCCGCCGTCAGCCGCGCCACCAGGTCGCCCAGCTCCACATCGTCATCGCCGAGATGCGTGTGCCCGTCCGCCGTGATGGTCACCGTCAGCGGCTTGGCATCCACGTTGAGCTGCTGCGCCGTGGTCTTGGGCAGATCCACGTTCACGCCGGACGTCAGCATGGGCGCGGTCACCATGAACACGATCAGCAGCACGAGCATCACGTCCACCAGCGGAGTGACGTTGATCTCGCTCATCGCGCGGTAACGCCCGCGCCCGTTGCGGCCGCTGCCTATAAGACCGCCGGCCATTAGGCTTGCCCCTGAAAGGAAGAAAGGCCTTCTTTTTTGAAAAAAAGAAGCAAAAAACTTTTGACTCCGCTGTCGCGCCTCTGCGGGCAAGTTCGCGACAACCGAACAAAAGTTTTTTGCTTCTTTTCTTCAAAAAAGAAGGCCTTGCTTGCCCTCATCAGACGCGCTCCTCGCTCTGCCGGCTGAGGATGGCGCCGAACTCCACGCCGAACCCTTCCAGCCTGGACGCGAACCGGCCCAAAGCCGTGCTGATCTGGTTGTAGGCCAGCACCGCAGGAATGGCCGCCACCAGGCCGATCGCAGTGGCGAACAGCGCCTCGGCGATACCGGGCGCCACCACGGACAGATTCGTGTTGTGCATCGCCGCGATGGCGGAGAAGCTGTGCATGATGCCCCACACCGTGCCGAACAGGCCGATGAACGGCCCGATCGAGCCGACCGAGGCCAGGAACACCATCCAGCGCTCCAGCCGCTCCATCTCGCGCACCACCGTCACGTTCATCGCGCGGTCGATGCGGTCGCGCACGCTGCCGCGCGCCATGTCCGCACCCGCCACGCGGCTGCTGCGGCGCCACTCGCCCATCGCGGCGCCGAACACGGCGGCCATGGGATGCACAGGGCGCACGCCTTCCTGCTCATAGAGGTCCTCCAGGCTGCCACCTGACCAGAACCGGTCCTCGAAGGCGGTGGCCGCCCGGTTGATACGGCGTAATGCCGTGATTTTCTCGAAGATGACCGCCCAGACCCAGATGCTGGCCATCAGCAGCAGGATCATAACGAGCTTCACCACGATGTCCGCCTGCAGGAACAGCGTGATCAGCGAGAGGTCACCGTTTGGCGCCGCCAGGTTTGCGGCATCGACCGTGCGGTCCAAGTTGTCTCCTATCAGGCAGAATAGCCCCGCCAGCGCGGCGGGATACGGGTGGGACGGCCGGTGGCGGGATGCACACAGACGAGCTCCACGTCGAGCACCGCCACGGGCACGCCGCCGGGAAGCGTGAAATCCTGTCGCAGAGTAAGGGTTGCCGCGGTCTCGGACACCGCGCGGGTGGTGATGGTCAGCATGTCGTCCAGCCGGGCCGGGCGCAGATACGCGATATTGGCGCGCCGCACCATGAATTGACGGTCATGTTGCGTCAGCATCTCGGCATGCGGGGTGCCGTTGTCGTACATCGACTCGGTACGCGCCCGCTCGGCCAAAGCGAGATAAGTGGCGTGATACACCACGCCGCCGGCGTCCGTGTCGGCGTAGTAGACGCGGGTGGTGTAAGTGTGGAAGCGGTCGTTCATGGGAAAGCAAGCAACCGAGTTACCTGCAGACCCCGCCTTGGTGGCCGCCTGTGAAAGCAAGCAATCCTTTCTCGAAGAGGGCCAAAAACCTTTCGTTTTCCCGCCTGCACCAGGGTGTGGCCTGATCCTGCCAACGCGCCTGTTTGCAGAATTAGGCGACGCCCTGGTGCAGGCGGAGGAACAAGAGTTTTTTGCTTCTTTTCAAAAAAGATGGCCTTTCTTGCTTTCCTCACAGCAGCAGATCCTGCGGCCCGGCCGGCGGCTTGAGCCCCAAATGCCGCCAGCCGGGTTCCCCCAGCATGCGCCCCCGGCTCGTCCGCAGCATCAGCCCCTCCTGGATCAGATAGGGCTCCACCACGTCCTCCAGCGTGTCCCGCGCCTCGGCCAAGGCGGCGGCCAGCGTCTCCACGCCGACCGGGCCGCCGCCATGGTGCTCGGCCATGCGGCGCAAATAGCGCCGGTCCATCGCGTCCAGCCCCAGCGCGTCCACCTCCAGGCGTATCAGCGCGGCATCCGCCGTGGCACGGTCCACGCTGGGCTGGCCCTCCACCA
>CAHJWU010000364.1 GCA_903643085.1 Rhodospirillales bacterium | reverse complement strand
TGACCACGGACCACTGACCACCGGCCACTAGCCACTGACCACTAGCCACTGACCACTGAAACTAAAACCTATAAATGGCGGCCAGCCCCGCCCCGCCCACCCGCACTGGCCGACCGCGCCCATCCTATGGCAATACGGCTACTGGACGCCGGACGCCGGCGCCTGCGTATGGACCACCGGCCGCTTCGTTTCCTGAGGGCGCGGGAAGCCGATCCAGGCGGACGGAAGCGGAAGTCCGGACGTGTGCAAGAAACGGCGGCTTGCCTGCCGCGAGGCAACGTCAACCGCGCGTTCATCCTTTTGGCCAGCGACCCGCCAGATGCTGCTACACTGCGCCCATGATGGACTCGGCCGCCCCGATCACCCCCATCCACACGGCCGCCGGCGCCGGCCCCCTGGTCGTCTCCGGTCACATCACCGCGCTCCGCCTGTTCGACATCGCCTACGCCATAGACCTGCATCGCGCCGAACATTTGTGGGCCGGCCAGGCCCGTCAGGGCGCCCGCTCCCGCCTCACCGGAACGCCGCCGAAGGCCGTCTCCTTCGGCGAGCCGCCGCTGGGCCTGGTCCTGCCGGCCATGCGACTCACCCTGCAGGAAGCCACGCCCACGGACGTCGAAGTCACCGTCTTTGCCCGCCTCTACGCGTTCGGAGTGGCAACCCTGGCCATCCAGGTCCCGGCCGACAACCTGGACTGGGCCAGCTACACCGCCCGCATGAACGCGGTGGAAGCCGTCATCGGCACGCAGACCGACATCGCCTTCTGGGACAACCTGCTAGACATACTGCGCGAGCCCATAGGCCCGGCGCTCACCCGGCCAAACCGCTCCGACCTGGACGAGGACTACCTGGTCGCCACGGTCCACAGCTTTGGCCAGCCCGTCCTGGCCACCGAACTCGGCCGGGAGATAGACCTCGTCCCCCTGCTCAGCGGCGAGACCCGGAAACTGGCCGAAGCCGCGCGCGCGGACCTGCTAAGCCGCCGCTTCAGCTACTACACAGACGACCTGGTCGTGCTGACCTGGGACCGCGCCTTTATTTTCGAGCCCCGCCGCGACACCGACGTGGCCGACGTCATAGAAGTCGCCAACGCCCAGTTCCTGGAGATGCGCTATTACGACGAACTGCTGGACGCCGAACTTCCGCGCATGTACGACCTGGTCGAAGAAGCCACCCGACGCCTGAGACGCGGCCCGCGCCGTTTCGCCTTCCTCGCCCGCCGTCTCTACACCTTGGTCGCCGAAGTCACCGAGCTCACCGAGAAGGTCGACAACGCGCTCCAGGTGACCGAGGACGTCTACCTGGCCCGCGTGTATGCCGCCGCACTCGACCTGTTCCGCGTCAAGGCGGTCAGCGCCGCCGTGAACCGCAAGCTTTCCATCATACGCGACACCTACGCAGCCCTGTATGACGAGGCCGCCAGCAGCCGGGCCGGGCTTATGGAGGGCGCGATCATTGCTCTGATCATCGTTGAAATATTACTAGCGCTTGTTGGCCGGCACTAAGACAGCAAGCAGTTCTTTTTTGAAAAAAAGAACCAAAAAACTTTTGCTCCCTGTCGGCGGCTGCTGAACATGGCGCGACAGCGGACCAGAAGTTTTTTGCTTCCTCTTTCAAAAAAGAAGGCCTGGCTTACGCCACCGTCAGCTTCTCATTTCCGCCAGGATGCGGCGGCTCGCCCGTCGCTACCGCCTTCACGTATCCATACAGATGCAGCATCGTGGAGGAAGGCGCGTCCCAGTACTCCGCCTGGTCCACATGCACCTTCAGGATGGCGATGTCCGGATCATCCACGCCTTTCGGGAACCACGTGCGCATCGCCTCGCCCCAATGCGCCTGAATCTCCGCCTTCTCACGCACCACTTCCGCCAGGCCGGAGAACGAAATGTAATTCTGATGATGCGAGTCGGAATACGTCACGCCCACGCGCTCCTTGGCACCCACCTCGGCCACCTTGTGGGCGCTCGCGTGCGTATAGAAATACAGCTCGCCGGTGAATTCCTTCTGTGCGGCCACCATGGGGCGGGCGCGCAGATGCGGGCCGTCCTCGCTGGTCAGCATGGCGGTCTGGATGTCCTTTATCATGCCGGACAGCTTCTCCAGCGTCGCGGCGTCTGCGGTCTTTGTCATGTCTCGGCTCCTGTTGGCGCTGGTGGCTTAGAACACGCGCGTGCTGGGGAGGGTTCCGGACAGGAAGAAAGGCCTGCTTTTCGAAACGGCAGAAATTTTGACTCCGCCGCCGCGGGCCTTACCGGACAGCGCCGCTGAACCTGCGCCTTCAGAGAAAGGACTGCTTGATTTCTTCCTGCTTGTGGGCACCCTGACCCGATGCGACTCGCCCTGATCCTGACCTGCGCCCTCGTCCTGCCCGCAAGCGCGCAGACAGGCGGCGCCACCACGCGCCTGCAGGACGCCGAGGTCGTCGCCCGCGGCAACACCATCGCCATCACCCGCCTGCCGATCAGGACCGCCACCGGCACCATCTACCGCGACGTGACGATCGAGCTGCGTGTGGACGCCCAGGGCCACGTGACGCTGGCCACGGACGCCGCCGGCCGCGCCGTCGCCTCCGGCATGCCGGCGAC
>CAHJWU010000363.1 GCA_903643085.1 Rhodospirillales bacterium | reverse complement strand
GCCCATTCCAGCGCCTGGCGGCGCACCGCGCGCGGCGCGCGCCGCTGCAGGCCGGTCAGGAAATCGATCGACGCGCCGGCGCAGATGCCCACCCCCCTAGCGCGTCCGGTCCTGGCGATCCTGTCCGCAAGGATCTCCTGCTGCGGCGAGCCAACGCAGAGGAAGCTGTAATCCGCGCCGATGTCGGCCACGAACGACGCGGCCCGGGCGAGCTCGGCCTCGTCGCGCCAGAACCCCATAGGCGGGCGGAGGTGGCGCACCGGGGCGATGCCGAAGCGGGCCTGCAGGCGGCCCATCGCCTCCGGCGAGCCGCCCACCACGCAGACGGTGCTCGCCGGCGTGATGGCGTGCGCGAACAGCGCCTCCACCAGTTCGGCGCCGACGATGGCCGGCGGCGGCCTCAGGCCGGCCAGGCGGGCGAGCAGTGCTATCACCCGGCTGTCCAGGAAGCAGAAATCCGCCCTGGCGTAGATGCCGGCCAGCGCCGCGTCGCCTGCCCGCAGGCGGGCGAAATGGGCGGCGTTCGGGGTGACGGCGTAGCGCCATCGCGCGGCCTGGGCGGCCTGGGCGATGGCCTGCACCGCCGCTTCCATCGTCCAGTGCCGCAGGGTGCACGGGCGCGGCGGGCCGGCATGAGCGCCCTGGCGCGCCATCACACGGCCGCGGGCGCAGACGCGGCCGCACGGACGCGGCAATCGCGCGCCATGCCCCACATCAGCCGCGTACGCCACAGCCGGTGACGGACCAGGACGCTGGCCGCCGACAGCTTCAGCCGCGCCGTGGGCAGCCGCCGGCTGCCTGCCACGCGCAGCAGATGCGGCAGCATCGAGGCCGGCATCAGCATCGTCTTGGCGGCCCAGCGGAGCTCGCCGAAGCGGCGTTCGCTCGTCAGCAGGTAGTGCTCGCGCACCACGCGCCGCCAGCGCGCGGCCAGCTCCGCCCAGTCGCGTCGGGCATAGTGCGACACCAGCGCCGCCGGCTGATAGCCCAGGCGGTAGCCGGCCGCCCGGGCGCGGAACGACCAGTCCATGTCCTCCGAGACGCCGGCGCGGAAACCGCCGACATCGTCGAACACCTCGCGCCACACCCACATGTTGCCGCTGCCGGTGTAGCCGTCTTTGACGTAGCGTTCGAAGTCGAAGCCGAACTCCATCTCCCACGCCTCCACCGGGGTGACCGAGGCGCTGTCCTGCGGGATCGTGCGCACCTGCCCACCGGCGAAATCGTACGAGCCGAGCGCCGCCACGCCGTGCTCGATCCAGTCCGCGGCGGGACGGCAATCGCTGTCGATGAACGCCAGTATCTGGCCGTGCGCCACCTCCACCCCGGCATTGCGCGCCGGGCCCGCGCCCTGCACGCGCGCGTGTATCACGGTGGCGCCCGCGGCCACCTGCCTGACCGCGTCGAGACCGCAGGCGGAGTTGTTGTCCGCCACGATCACCTCGAAGCTGGCTGCCGGCCAGGTCTGGCACCGCAGGCCGGCAAGGCAGGCGGCAAGAGCGGAGAGGTCATTGAAATGCGGGACGACGACGGAGACCATGGGATGCGGCAGGCGTGCGATCGCCGGTTCCAGGGCGGCATTTGGCATGGTGGCGACCCCCGTTCCCGCCGCGGGCCCGCGCCTGCCCGTGACCGTATCGGCCGTTGCTGGCTGGCGCGCGCGACAGGTTGGATCATCACGCCCTGCGCCAGCCCGCGACAGGATCGGCTGCACTACTCGGCCTGATGCAGGCGCGCCTGCCTCACCTCAGGCCGGCCGGTCCGCAGCCTGTCCGTTGCCGGTGCCCGCGCTGGCGCGTTGCGTTGCCGCGTGTCCCTCCGCGACGCGCGCCGGACGGAGACAATTGTCGGTCCTTTTGCAGACAAGGACTGCCTGCGTCCGCCAGGACCGGCGCCGGCGCCTATATCAGGGTGCGAGCAGCGCCAGTTCCGTGTAAGCGATGTCGCCGGTGCGCGGCCTTGCCGGACCCTTGTAGTACATCGGGGACCTGCCCGGCAGGTAGCGGCCGGGCAGGCCCGCCACCGGGCCGTTCGCGCCGGCCATCACCGAGAGGTATCCGCGCCGGGCCAGGTAACGGCCGATCGCGCCTGCGTGGCGGCCGAGATCGGCCAGGTCGCGGCAATAGATCAGCTGGACGGTGCGCAGCCGGTGGCGGGAAGGGCGGTGCCGGAAGACGAACGGCAGCGTGCCGGTGCGGCTGGCGCAGGTGAACGCCAGGCAGCCGGCGCCGGCATGGAAATCGAGCAGCGTCTGCTCGTAGCGGCTCAGCGCGCCGGCCTCGCCGCCCGCCCAGGGCAGGATCCTGGTGCCAGGCGCCGGTGTGCCGAGCAGCGGCAGGCCCACGAAGATGCCCTCGGCAAAGCGGCGGAAACCCTGCGCCTCGATGACCGGCCAGGTATGCGCGGCGGGGGTCACGTTGAGGCAGGTGGCGCCCAGGGCCAGCAGCCGATGGTAGAGGATCGTGCCGTAGGGGCGATAGCGCGGCTGCACGTACCAGCACGCGACGTTGAGGCGGGTGCCTCGCGGGTCGTCGCCGCCGGGCGCGGCCAACGTCAGCACCGCACCCACCGGCTGGCCGCGCGCCTCCAGCAGGTAGCCGAAGCGC
>CAHJWU010000362.1 GCA_903643085.1 Rhodospirillales bacterium | reverse complement strand
TCCGCACACGCCGATGGGCGCGCACGGCATCGGCGAGATCGGCATCACCGGGGTCGGCGCGGCCGTCGCCAATGCAATCTACAACGCCACCGGCAAGCGGGTGCGGGACCTGCCGATCACGTTGGACAAGCTGATGTAGCGGAGCGGCGCTCGGGCCTTGACCAGATCAGGCACGTCGATTGCTTTGATTGAAAATTCTCCGGTAATCGCGTCCCGTTTTGAACGGTTGTTGCGTCAAACTGAATGACAGGGCTCAATGGAGCGCTCCGTGTACGAATGGGCTGCCATGGTGCCGCTCGCCAGCAAGATCAACAGGATCCGCCAGGATCAAGGGCTCGGCGCTGTCGTCAGGCGCGCCGTGTTTTCCGCCTATCGTCGGTCGGCACGCCGGTTTCTGCCTGACGCCGGATACGTCCTGTACGGGGGATTGCCGGTGGGCCGCGCCCGCAAGATCGGCGACCAGCCCTTGCTCAGCAAACTCCTGCCGCCCGACCTGCAGGACAATCCGATCTACGAGCAGGAACTGATGAACGGGCTGCGCGGCACGGTTCGGCCCGGTGATCGCGTGGTCGTGGTCGGTGGCGGGGAAGGCATCACTGCATCAATGGCCGCCATGCTTGCAGGCGAGACAGGCTCGGTCCTGTGCTTCGAGGGCGATCGAGCGGGGATTGCTGCGGTGATGCGAACCGCGGAAGCGAACGGTGTCGCGGACCGAATATCCTGCACCTATGCCGTGGTGGGTCGGAACATCGGCGTGTTCGGGACGGAGGTCGCAGACCGGATCGTCCCCCCGCACGAACTGCCGCCATGCGACGTGCTGGAGATGGATTGCGAAGGCTCCGAGGTGGAGATCCTGCGCGAGATGACGATTCAGCCACGCGCCGTTGTCGTCGAGACTCACGGGTTTGCCGATGCTTCGACAAGTCTCGTAATGGATATCCTGAAAAGCCGCGGCTACGAAGCGGAAGACCTGGGGCTGGCTGAGCCGAAGAACGCCTGTGTTGGAAGAGACGAACACGTCGTTGTTGCACTACGTGTCAGCACGAGCGGGCAGTAATACCCAAGTTCAATACCCCTATACGGAATAGAATTTTAAATAATGGTTTGCTAAATTGAATGCAACCTTGGATTGCAGTCAGTGCAACTTTTGCAATGGCACGTCTAATGCGAAACGGAGCACCAACAGCGCTGGTGTGGCGGATTTCGGCACAGGCGTCTCAGAGGGAGACGGCGGGTGAGCAACGCAGGACCGAGTGTTCTCATTCTAGGAACGCGTGGGATTCCCGCCGCTCACGGCGGGTTCGAAACTTTTGCCGAACGCCTGGCGCTGCGCCTCGTCTCGCAAGGCTGGACCGTCGGCGTCTACTGCCAACACGAGGCTGCCGGGGGTGGGCGGCGCGTCTGGCAGGACACGTGGCGCGGAATCGAACGCATTCATATAGAGATCGGCACCACGGGACCCAAGGCGACCCTCATCTTCGATTGGCTCTCCGTCCGTGATGCAACGGCACGTGACAGCGTGTGCCTTGTTCTCGGCTACAACGGTGCGGTGTTCCTGCCCTACCTTCGGTTTCGCGGCCGGCGCGTGATCACCAACATGGACGGGATCGAGTGGCGGCGGCCGAAATGGAGCCTGGCCGTACGGGGCTGGTTCTACGTCAACGAGTGGATTGCGGCGAGGAGTTCGCATCGCCTCGTCGCCGATCACCCGGAAATCGCCCGTCATCTCGCGTGCCGCTACCCCGACGTGCCTGTGGTCACTGTGCCCTACGGCGCGGATCCGGTCACTAGTGCTTCGGAAAAGCCCGTCCACGCATTGGGTCTCGTTCCCGATCAGTATCTTCTGGCGGTGTGCCGGATCGAGCCGGACAACAACATCCTCACGATTGTGCAGGCGTTCTCGCGAGCGCGCCGGGGGGTCAAGCTTGTCGTGATCGGCAATGTCGACGACACGACGGACTATGGTCGCGCCGTTCAGGAAGCGGCCAGCGACGAGGTGCTGTTTCCCGGCCCGGTCTACGACGCTGCGGCGCTGAGCAGCCTGCGTTTTCACGCCAGGGCCTACATGCATGGTCACATGGCCGGGGGCACCAACCCATCGCTCGTGGAGGCGCTCTGGGCCGGCAATGCCGTGGTCGCACACGACAATGCCTTCAACCGCTGGACCGCGGACGGTGCCGCGCTCTTCTTCCGCGACACCGAAGAATGCGCCGCGTGCATCGCCGCCATCGAGCAACAGCCAGAGCTGGTGGCGGGCTTGCGCCGCGCCGCGCGCCTGCAAGCGGCCGCAAAGTTCAACTGGAGCGACGTATTCGAAGCCTATGAGCAGGAACTGATACAGCTTGCAGGTTCCGAGGCCGCAGGTCTGCGCACGCCTGTCCCGCAGCTGCAGCGAAGGAGTGTCTGATGTTCCAGGACGCTGTGACCAACGCGATCCAGACAGTGGATCTCGGAGGCAAGCCGGCATCGGCCGCGCGCGACGGATCCCTGCTGGCCTGGAGCGAGCTGCCGTCCATCCTGCTCCGGCGCACGGGCTGGATCGCTGGCGGCCTGATCCTTGCGCTGGTCGCGGCGATTCTGCTCATCGTGCTCCTGCCGCCAACCTATACGGCGACCAC
>CAHJWU010000361.1 GCA_903643085.1 Rhodospirillales bacterium | reverse complement strand
CGTAACCCGATCCCGATCGCCATCACCGGCCTGACGGGCGGGCCGGGCGGGGTGGACATAGGCGGCGTGATCAACGCCGATCTGGGCCGCTGCGGCCTGTTCCGGCCGCTCGACCAGACCTTCGCGCCGCCCACAGGCACGCCGGATTTCGGCACCTGGAAGGCCAGCGGCGCCCACGCGCTGGTCACCGGCCAGGTCACCGGCACGGACCCGCTGCGCGTGGAGTTCCGCCTGTGGGACGTGCTGCAGGGCACCCAGATACAGGGCACCGCCTATTCCACGCAGGCCGCCAACTGGCGCCGCATCGCCCACATCATCGCCGACGTCATCTACGAGCGGCTGGTGGGCGAGAAGGGCTATTTCGACACCCGTATCGTCTATGTGGCCAGCACCGGCCGGCGCGGCGCGCTGACCAAGCGGCTGGCGATCATGGACCAGGACAGCGCAAACAACCGTATCCTGACAGACGGCTCCTGGCTGGTGCTCACCCCCCGATTCAATCCGGTGCGCGACCAGATCGCCTTCATGAGCTACGCGTCGAACCGCCCGCGCGTCTACCTGTTCGACCTCAGCTCCGGCCGGCAGAGCACGTTCGGCGAGTTCGAGGGCATGAGCTTCGCCCCGCGCTTCTCGCCTGACGGCGCGTCCTGCATACTTTCCGTCACCCGCGGCGGCGGGTCGGACATCTTCGTGGTCGATACCGCGAGCCATGCGGCGCACCGCCTGACCAGCTCCGGGAGCATAGACACCAGCCCGTGCTACTCGCCGGACGCCAGCCAGATCGTCTTCAACTCGGACCGTGGCGGCGACCAGCAGCTCTATGTCATGGGCGCCGGCGGCGGCGGCGCGAAGCGGATCAGCTACGGCAAGGGGCGTTACGGCACGCCGGTGTGGTCGCCGCGCGGCGACCTGATCGCCTTCACGCGCCTGAACGGCGGCACCTTCGCGATAGGCGTGATGGACCCTGACGGCAGGGGAGAGCGCATCCTGTCCGAAAGCTTCGCCGTGGAAGGCCCGACATTCGCGCCGAACGGCCGCGTGCTGATGTTCTGGCGCGAGACGCAGGCGCGCGGCAGTTCGGGGGAGGGGTTCTCCTCGCGCCTGGTGTCGATCGACATCACCGGATTCAACGAGCGGCAGGTGCCGACGCCGACGGATGCATCCGATCCGGCCTGGTCGCCGCTGAACGCGTAGCAGGCAGACCTTCGTTCTCGAACGCAGCGGCAAACGTCTGCTGCCGCGCCTGACTCAGGCTCGCGCCAGGTCTGCCAGCGCGCGTGCCTGCAGGCCGGGGCCGCGCCTCGGTGCAGGCGCGGAAAGTAACCCGGTCCTGTTTCCTTTGAGAAACGACTGCTGGCTTTCTTTCACGCAACCGCGGCCGACGGCGCTTGACCGTCACGGAAGCGTAAGCGTAATCGCGCCGCACCGCGGCAACGATCCGTCTGGTCTGTCGTTACCCGCGTGGTCAGCTACAACGCACCGACACACAGGAACAACCTCCCATGAAGATCAAGTATCTGGGCGCGATCGCCGCCATCTCCCTTCTTGCCGCCTGCTCGAAGACGCCGCCTGCCACCACCGGCAACCAGCAGGGTTTCAACAGCAACACCCAGCAGGGTGGCGGCGGCCCGGTCGGCGGCAGCCAGGAGGACCTGGTCGCCAACGTGGGCGATCGCGTGTTCTACGAGCTGAACTCGTCGACGCTCACCGACGCCGGCCAGGCCACCCTCTCCAAGCAGGCCGACTGGCTTGCCAAATATCCGAACGTCAGCGTCCAGGTCGCCGGCAATTGCGACGATCGCGGCACAGAGGAGTTCAACATCGCGCTGGGCCAGCGCCGCGCCAACGCGGCCAAGGATTTCCTGACCGCCAAGGGCGTATCGTCCGGCCGCGTCACCACGATCAGCTACGGCAAGGACCGCCCGACCGCGCTGGGTGACGACGAGCAGTCCTGGGCGCAGAACCGTAACGCCATCACGTCCGTGGCGTCCGGCCCCACCTCCTAATCGCCAGGGTGTTCCTACTGCGGTGTCGTTCGACAGCGTGAAGTCCGGGGGCTAGCCTCCGGATTTTTCGTATGGTGGCGCCACCCACGGGAAAGATGACGATGCAAACACTATCCGGCCTGCTGCTGACCACGGGCATCCTGGGCGTCCTGTCCTGTGCGTCGCCGGCGCGCGCGCAGGTGGAGACGCGCGAGGGCATCACGTTGCAGAACGAGATCGCCGAGCTCCGCCAGGAGCTGCAGATCGTGCAGCAGAACCAGCAGGGCGGCGGCCAGGCGCCGTCGAACCTTGGGCCGCCTTCCGCGCAATCCGCGCCGCCATACCAGCCGTCCGGCCCGGGCGGCGGCGACACCGCCGCGCGGCTCGTGGTGCGCATAGGCGCGCTGGAAGAGCAGAACCGGACCTTGCAGGGCAGGGTGGACGATCTGACGAACCAGGTGCAGCACGACCACGACGACCTGGCCAAGCAGATCGGCGACCTGGCCTTCAAGCTCGGCCAGTCGCCAGCCGGCGCCGGCGGGTCCGCCGCGGGATCTCCGGCGGAGCCCACGCCGCAGGCGGCGGCGGCACCCAGGCCGGTACGTCGCACGCCGGAACTGGCGTTGCGCGAGGGCAACGC
>CAHJWU010000360.1 GCA_903643085.1 Rhodospirillales bacterium | reverse complement strand
GGCGGACGCCCGGCCACGGTGATGCCGAACACCACGTCGTCGCGTCCGGTCAGGCAGGAGAGCACCATCGCCCAGGCCGTCTGGACAACCGTATTGAGCGTTAGGCCGTTCTGGCGCACGAGCCGAGTCAGGGCGGCAGTCAATCCGATCGACAGGCTTGCACGCTGGATGTGCGGCGCCACAGTGGCGGGAGCCGGCTCGCTCACCAGGCGGGTCGACTCCTGAAACCCGGAGAATGCCTCACGCCAGGCGGATCCGGCGGCCTCCCTGTCCTGTGCCTGAAGCCAGGCCAGGTAGGCCGGATAGGGGGTCGGAACAGGCAAGGCGGTGTCGTCGCCGCGGCTGCCGTAGAGCGCGAACATCTCCTGCAGCAGCACCGGCATCGACCAGCCATCCAGCAGGATGTGATGGTTGGTGATCGCCAGACGGTGATGCGCATGTCCGAGTTTCGCCAGGCAGAAGCGCAGTAGCGGCGGCTTGGATGGATCGAAGCGGGCGCGATCGTCCGCCAGTTCGTCCGCCAGTCGAGACGCCTGCCGGTCAGGTGGAAGCTCCGCGAGATCAATCTGACGCCAGGGCAGGCAGGGCTCTCCGGGAATGATCTGCACCGGCCGGTCGAGACCCGAGTGGATGAAGCCGGCGCCCAGATGCGGGTGGCGGCGCAGCAGCGTGCGCACTCCCGCCTCAAGCCAGGCCGGGTTGAGTGGTCCGCGCAGGTCGAGCTGCAATTGCACGATGTAGGCGTCGGGTGCGCCTGTATCGTAGAGGGCGTGGAACAGGAGACCTTCCTGCAGTGGCGAAAGGGGCAGGATGTCCACCAGCCCGGGCCGGGCGGCTTCCAGCCGTTCGATAGCCACCTGTTCGAGCTGCACCAGCTTCAGGTCCGACGGCGTGAAGCCGCCCATGCCGGGCTGCCCGGCCAGCCGCGTCAGCAGGGTCAGGGCGCGGAACCAGCCCTCTGCCAGATTGCGTATGTCGGCTTCGGCGAAGAGTTCGCCCGCCCAGCTCCAGCGCGCGACGAGTACCGGGCCATCGGGGCCGTTCAGGGTGGTGGCATCCAGGCCAAGCGCATGGGCCAGAGCCATCGCGCCATCGCCGCCACCGCGCAGGCCGCCCAGGGGGCCCCAGTCCGCCTGCGCCGGGGTGTCGAAACGTCCGAGATAGTTGAAGCCGATCTGCGGCTGCGCCAGCCTGCCCGGAGCGGCGCTGGCGGGTGTGTTGCAGGCCGCGCGCGTGGCCGCAATCGGATCCGCGCCTGCGCGCACATCGGCCGGTGCCCCGGCGGATGTGTTCACGCCCGTCCCGCCTTGCTCGCGCAGAGCGGCTCCGGCGGCCGGGTTGAGGTAGCGGAGCAGCCCGTAGCCAAGCCCGTGGTCGGGCACGGCGCGCAGCTGTTCTTTCACCCGCTTGATCGCGCGCGCAAGCGCATCCGCGTCGAGGCCGGCGCTGTCCAGCACCACCGCACCTGGATCGAGCGCCTGCGGAAACAGGCTGGTGAACCAGCCAACCGTGCGCGACAGATCGATGCCGCCGGCAATCTCCTCGCGGCCGTGGCCCTCAAGGTCGATCAGCACAGCGCCGCCGCCGCCGCTGCCGCGGCGTTGGCGCCAGTCGGCCACCGCGAGTGCGAAGGCGGTCAGCAGCACATCGTTGACGCCGCCGTGGAACGCCGCCGGAAGCTGCGACAGGAGCGGACGGGTAATGTCCACCGGCAGCGTCAGGCTCAGCTGCATCGCGGTCTCGGCCGTATCGACGGCAAGATCGAGCGGCCGTGCCGATAGCAGCGGGTCCTCGGTAAGCAGGGTTCTCTGCCACATCGGCAATTCCGCGAGGCGCCGGGGCGCCAACGCTTCCTCCGACAGCAACTGCGCCCACCGCCGAAACGAGGTTCCACCCGCTTCCAGCTTCGGCAGGGCACCAACCGTAGCAGCCTGCCAGGCGGCCTGCAGGCCAGGGAGTAGCACGCGCCAGGACACGCCGTCGACCACGAGGTGATGGATCAGCACCAGCAGCTCGCCGGAGTGCTGGCCGGCATCGCACCACACGGCCTGCATCATCAGGCCGGCCGCGGGATCCAGCCGGCGTGCCGAAGCCTGTTCCGCCACTGCCAGGCGGGCGGCCTTCTCTTCGGCGCCTGCGCCGGTGATGTCCACCCGGATGAGGCAATTGCGGGCCAGGACCGACCCGGCGCGCGGCACGTCCAGTTGCCAGGCACCTTCGATAGCCTGCAGGCGCGCGCGCAGGACGTCGTGGTGGTCGAGCACGCATTGCAAGGCGGCGGTCAGCGGTGCCAGGCCGAGTGCCGGCACCCGGATATGCATTGCCTGGTAGAAATGCGCGTAGCTGCCCGTGCGCTCGAGCATCCAGCGCATGATCGGGGTCGGAGGGAACGGACCGGTCCGTATGTCTGGCGCCACGACGGCCGTGTCATTGAGCAGCCGCGCCAGGCTGCCCAGGGCCGCCACGGTCTTATGCTGGAACACATCGCGCGGCGTCAGGACGTATCCGGCGCGTCGCGCCCTGCTGACTAGCTGAATCGACATGATGCTGTCGCCGCCGAGATCGAAGAAGTTGTCATCGATTCCGACGCGTTCCAGTCCGAGCAGTTCGGCGAACAGGCTGGCGAGGA
>CAHJWU010000359.1 GCA_903643085.1 Rhodospirillales bacterium | reverse complement strand
CCGTATTCCACCCGCAGACGATCGATCTGGCGGCGCAGGTGGCGGCGTTCGCGGGAGCGCGTGTCATTGCCGGAGAATACGGCTCAGCGCTGCACGGCTCGATCTACG
Source organism: Rhodospirillales bacterium (assembly GCA_903643085.1). Classification (GTDB taxonomy): domain Bacteria; phylum Pseudomonadota; class Alphaproteobacteria; order Acetobacterales; family Acetobacteraceae; genus BOG-908. The sequence goes on along the minus strand of CAHJWU010000359.1, from coordinate 2,532 downwards.
CGGGCGCGGGCGCGGTGACGGTCGGGCTGCGCGGAAACCTGCCGCATCCCAGTTTCGTGCAGTCGGGTGTCGCCGATGCGCTCGGGCAGCGCGCGGCTTACGTGCTGGGGCAGACGGAGGGCGGGGTGGAGCAGCGTTTCAGCGTGCTGCCTGAGGAATTCGAGCGAGCATTGGATGTTGCGGACGTAGTAGCAAGCAAGCAAGGCCTTCTTTTTTGAAAAAAAGAAGCAAAAAACTTTTGCTTTGCGCCTGCATCGAGGCACGCGTCGGTTCTGCCAAGGCGCGTCTCGCAAGACCTGCACGCGCTATGACACAGGCGAAGAAGCAAAAGTTTTTTGCTTCTTTTTTGCAAAAAAGAAGGCCTTGCCTGCTTTGACCCCTCCCATCCGCATAACCGACATAGCCGCCCACGCCGCCCGCATGGACGAGCCGCTCGTGTCCTTCCGCCTGGTGGAACCGGCAGGCCGCAGCGCCCCACCCACGCCGGCCTTCCTGTTCGGCGCCACCGACGCCGCCACCGCGCGCGCCATCTACGGCCAGATCGAAACCCCGGAGACAGGCTGCTACGCGATCGCCGACGCGGCCGTCGCACCAACGGGCATCGCGCTCCGCCAAAGCGTGGCGTTCTGCGGCGCGCAGCTGAACCTGCCGCCCGGGCACGTGGCCACCATCACCGCCCGGCTGAGCGGCGCCCGTCTGCCGGAGCGTTTCGTGCCCGGCCCGCTGGTGCCGCTGTTCGGCCCGGCCGAGGAAGCCTACGGGCAATTGCTGATAGATTACCTGCCGCGCCTGTGGCTGCTGGAACAGGCAGGCTACCCCTTGGACAGCCTGCGCTTCCTGGTGCCGGCAAGCCTGCCGGCGCGTGCCGCCGAACTGCTCGCCCATCTCGGGCTGGCCGCGGAGCAGACGATACGCTACGCGCACTGGGAAGAGGTGATCCACACGGACCTGCTCGTCCTGCCCACGATCCTGCGCAGGCACGAGCGTCTGAGCGCCGGCTTCGGAGACGCCACGCGCCTCTGGACCGGCCGCGTGCGGCACAGCCTGGGCGCGGCGGCACCCGCATTGCAGGCGCGGGTTTTCGTCTCCGGGCCGCAAGGCGGCGGACGGCCGGAAGCGGTGGTGGCGGGTGCCGGTTTCCAGGTGGTCCGTCCGGACGAGCTGGGAGTGGCCACGCGCATCGCGGCGTTCAGCGCCGCATCGCGCATCGTCGGCGCGTATGGCGAAAGACTGCACGACGCCGTGTTCTGCGCACCCGGCGCGAAGGTGTGCGGCCTGAAGGACGACGGGCAGGCAGGCGGGTTCCTGCAGACGGGACTGGGTGCTGCGCTGGGCATACAGACCGGATACGTGTTCGGCGGCGACGAGGCGGAGCTGACGAGAGGCCTGGACATACTGGGGCTCTAACCCAGCGAGGACAGCCGTCCGGAGAACCTTTGCATCAGCGCGCCCCAGGAGATGGGGGTCTGGGGCCTCAAGGCCCCAGCGGGGTGTGGGGCAGAGCCCCATCCTTGCTTAAAGATCAAACACCCTTGCCGTCAGCCCTCCCCCGCAACCGCTCCACCAGCCCGTGCAGATCCCCGATCGCCCTGTTCTGCTCGGCGACACTCAGCGGCAGCAGCGCCGCATCACGCAAAAACGGCATCACGGCGCGCTCGCAGCCGAGTATCGTGTCCGCCAGGTCGAGCAGCCGCGCGTCGAACCGCCCGCCGGCCGCCAGCAGCGCAGCGTGTAGCCGGTTGGCCACCGCCGCGACCGGTTCGGCCACGCCGTCGGCGTCGTGGCGCAACCCGGCATCGACAAGCGTGGTCAGCCCGGGCCGCGCCGGCAGGCCAGCGAAGCGCGCCAGCCGGTCCAGCGTGTCCGCGGCGTCGGTGAACCAGGTCTCGTAGGCGATGACGCAGACCGGCGCCCGGCCTACGCCGTGCACCGCCTGGGCGTTGGTGATCAGCCAGCGATAGGCAGCCTGGTCGGCGGCCAGGCTGTCGCGCGCGGTGATGCTGCGCGCCACCTGGGCGGGATCGCGGACGCAGAATATGTAGGTCGGATCGAGCGACAGCTCCTCCAGGATCTGCGGCCACATCGCCAGCAGCCGGGAGGTGCGCGGGTCCTTGAAGCCGAACGGGCGGCCATGCGCCATGCTGCGTTCGAGATAGGTGACCAGGCTGCGCCGCACCTTCTCGATGCGCGGGTCCGTCCACCAGGCCTCAGGCAGCGCCAGATGATGCGTCGGCGTGTTCCAGCCGCGGCCGAAAATGGCCAGCGCCGCATCGTGCAGGTCGTTGATGCGCGGGCGTTCCCAATGGCCGCGCTGGTTGTTGGCCGAGGGACCGGCCGTCTCGGCGATGTCGACTCCGAGTTCGTGCAGCATGTTGGCGCACAGCGACGTGCCGCTGCGGTGCATGCCGAGCACGATCACGATCCGGCGCCGGGGTGGCGGCGCTGGAATCTGTCGAGGCGCTCGGTCGTCGTCACGTGAATCTCGACAGCCTGTTCGCCGAGCTCGGCACCGTTTTGCGAGCCGAGGTCGAC
>CAHJWU010000358.1 GCA_903643085.1 Rhodospirillales bacterium | reverse complement strand
GGATGAACACGCTGTTCCCGCCGTTCAACGACGTCCGCGCCCGCCAGGCAGTCGCGCTCACGGTGCAGCAGTCGGATTACCTGTCGGCCGCCTTCACCGACGACCCGGCGTGGTGGCGCGAGTGCTTCGCCTATTTTGGATGCGGCACGCCCAACCAGTCCGAGGCGGGATCGGAGCCCTACCGCAAGCCGGACCTGGAGCGTGCGAAGGCGCTGCTGAAGGAGGCGGGCTACAACGGCGAGCCGGTGGTAGTGCTTTCCAGCCACGAGATCCCGCTGATCGCGGCCCTGGCCGAGGTGACGGCCGACGCACTGCGCAAGATCGGCATGAACGTGGACCTGCAGGAAAGCGACTGGGGCACCCTCGTCGTGCGCCGGGCCAAGCAAGAGCCTCCGGCGCGCGGCGGCTGGAGCATCTTCAGCTCCGGGACCGAGGTCCCGGTCATCGCGCAGCCGGCGACGAACATCCTGGTGGACACGCGCTGCGACCGCAACAACTACGCGGGCTGGCCCTGCTCGGAGAAGCTTGAGGCGATGCGGACCGACCTGATGGACGACCCGAGCCAGGCAAAGATCGCCACCTACAACGCGGCGCTGTGGGGCGAGCTGCCAACCATCCTGCTCGGCCAGTACCTGCAGCCGGTCGCCTGGCGCAAGGTGGTGTCCGGTCTGCCAGCGGCCAATACGCTCGTGTTCTGGAACGTACGCAAGCAGCAGTAGCGGCATGCTGACCCCAGAGGCACGGGCACGCGCCGCCCGGTTCGCAACCGCCGAGGTGCGGCAGCGCGTGTTCAACCCTATGGTCCGGCCGCGCTGGATCGGGCACAGCGACCGGTTCTGGTATCCGAAGGAGAGTGCGGCCGGCTTGGCCTACGTGACGGTTGATGCGGCCACTGGCGCCCAGATGCCGAGCTTCAATCACGCTGCCCTGGCCGAGGCGCTGCGCGACCGGGCAGGGCAGGACGTGCTGGCGGACCGGTTGCCCTTGTCGTCGTTGTCGATCAACGAGGACGGGACGGCACGCTTCGCGGCATTCGGCCGGAGCTGGACGTGGGACGGCACCCTGACCGTGGCCGACCTGCCCGACCACCGCCCAGGCGACGCCGTTTCGCCCGACGGGCGCTGGGCCGCGTTCCGGCGCGGTCACGACCTGTGGGTGCGCGAGGTCGCGACGGGTTTGGAACGCCCACTTACGGAAGGCGGGGCGCCGCATCACGCCTACGCCAAGTCGCCGGACATGAACCTGACCACGGTGACGCTGGTGCAGAAAGGCATCCTGCTGCCTGCCGCCGTCGCGTGGTCGCCTGACAGCCGCCGCCTGTTCACGGCGCGGCTGGACGAGCGGGCGGTGGCGGACTTTCCTTTGCTGCAGCACGTTCCTCCTGGAGGCGCGGTGCGGCCGGTCGTGCACCATATGCGGCTTGCCCTCAGCGGCGACCCGCACGTGCCCCTGGCCGAGCCGTGCATCGTTGATGTCGCGAGCGGCGTCTTGACGCCCGTCCAGGTGCAGCCAGAGATCGTGTTCGTGGCCACGGCGGTCGAACGCGGGGAGGTCTGGTGGAGCGCGGACGGAACCCGCACCTTCCATCTTGCGCGCGATCGCGCCCAGCAGCGCCTGACGCTATGGGAAATCGACGCCGCGACTGGCGCCGCCCGCGCCGTGATCACGGAAACGAGCCAGACGTTCGTTGACGTCAACCTGTCCGTGACCGGCCTGCCGAACATCCGCGTGCTTGACCGGCGCGGGGAGGTGGTGTGGTTTTCGCAGGAGGACGGGCGCGCGCATCTTTATCTGCACGACCTCCAAACTGGCGCACGCAAAAACCGGATCACCTCCGGTGATTTCTTTGTCCGCGACCTGGCGGACATTGACGAGGACACAGGCACGGTGCTGTTCCTGGCAGGCAACATCGAGCCAGGCGCCGACCCGGCCCAACGCAAGCTCTGCCGTGTGCAGTTAGACGGATCGGGGTTCCAGGTCCTCACCCCGGAAAGCGGCGAGCACGAGATCGCCATGCCACGCCCGCGCCCGCCGCGCGACCATATCCGGCCCGCGGAGGAAACCGGCTGGTTCCTGTCGCCGTCGCGCCGGTACTTCGTGGACACATATGGCACGCTTGATCGCCCGCCCGTCTCGGTGCTGCGCCATGTAAACGGCAGCGTGGTGGCACTGGTCGCGGCGGCGGAACTTGCACCTGATCTCGCTGCGGCCTGGCGCTGGCCGATACCGTTCACCGCGAAGGCGGCCGATGGCGTCACCGACCTGCACGGCGCTATCTGGCTGCCCACAGACTTTGACCCGGCGGGGCGCTACCCGGTGATCGACAACATCTACCCCGGACCGCAACGGGGGAACCTGCCCGCCACGATGCTGCCTGACACGCTGGCGGATCTCGTGCAGTCCTGCCGCCCGCAGTCCTTCGCGGAACTGGGTTTCGCCGTGGTGATCGTGGACGGCCGCGGCGCCCCGCTGCGCGAAAAGGCGTTCCATGACCTGAGCTACGGCAAGCTCGGCAACCCCGGGTGCCTTGAGGACCACGTGGCGGTGCTGCAGGAGCTTGCGCGGCGACACGCTTGGCTCGACACCGGGCGGGTCGGCATCATGGGGCATTCAGGAGGCGGCTACGCCTCGGTGCGCGCGTTGCT
>CAHJWU010000357.1 GCA_903643085.1 Rhodospirillales bacterium | reverse complement strand
TCTTTTTTTCAAAAAAGAAGGCCTTCCTTGCCCCGGCTTGACGCCCCCACCCACCCCGGCCACTTGTCCCCAGGCATGTCCACCCGCATAGAAATCCGCCACCCGGAAAAGGCCCACCGGCCGGACAACCCAATCCAGCGCAAGCCGGACTGGATACGCGTTCGCGCGCCCAACCACCCGACCTACGTCGAGACGCGTGACCTCATGCGCGGCGCCGGCCTGGTCACCGTCTGCGAGGAGGCGGCCTGCCCGAACATCGGCGAGTGCTGGTCCCGGCGCCACGCCACCATGATGATCATGGGCGACACCTGCACGCGCGCCTGCAGCTTCTGCAACGTGCGCACCGGCCTGCCCGGTGAGCTGGACGCGACGGAGCCGGCCCGGGTGGCGCAGGCGGTGGCCACGCTGGGCCTCAACCACGTCGTCATCACTTCAGTCGACCGCGACGACCTGCCTGACGGCGGGGCTGCGCATTTCGCCGCCGTGATCATCGCCTTGCGCGCGGCGGCCCCGCGCACCACGATCGAGATCCTGACCCCTGATTTCCTGCGCAAGCCAGGCGCGCTGGAGGTGGTGACCGCCGCCCGCCCGGACGTGTTTAACCACAATCTGGAGACCGTGCCGCGCCTGTATCCCGCCATCCGGCCAGGGGCGCGCTACTACCAGTCGCTGCGCCTGCTGGACCGGGTCAAGCAGCTGGATCCCACGATATTCACCAAATCCGGGATGATGGTGGGGTTGGGCGAGGACCGCGCCGAACTCGGCCAGGTGATGGACGACCTGCGTATTGCGGAGGTCGATTTCCTCACACTCGGGCAATACCTTCAGCCGACAGTGAAACACGCGGCGGTCGCGCGCTTTGTCCCGCCGGCCGAGTTCGCGGAGTACGCCACGACCGCGCGCGCCAAAGGGTTCCTCATGGTTGCCAGCACACCGCTTACCCGCAGCTCCTATCATGCGGACGCTGATTTCGCCGCCCTTCGTCAGGCGCGCATCGCCCGGCAGGCCGCCTGATGCCCACCTACGCAGACCGTAAGCTTGTGGGCTACAAGCCCGAGCAGCTGTTCGACCTTGTGGCGGACGTGGACAAGTATCCGCAGTTCCTGCCCTGGTGCGTCGACGCGCGGGTGAAGTCCCGCACGGAGCACGAGCTCCACGCGGACCTCACGATCGGCTTCGGCCCGTTTCGCGAGAGCTTCTCCAGCAAGGTCACGCTGGAGCGTCCCGGGCGCATACGCGTCAGCTACGAAAACGGACCGTTCCGGTATCTTAACAACCAGTGGGTCTTCGTCCCGGACCCGCTCGGCGTGCAGGTGGATTTCTGGGTTGATTTCGAATTCCGCAGCAAATTACTGCAGAAAGCCATAGGTGTGGTGTTCAATGAGGCGGTGCGGCGGATGGTCGGTGCGTTCCTGAAGCGTGCGCAGGATGTGTATGGTCCGCCGAACGTGGCCGTGCCGGTGCCCAGGTAAGGCAGGCCTTTTCTGAGGAAAGTAAAAGCTTCTGTCGCGTCGCCGCGGGCAGTTACCGGTGCGCCGGCCGACAGGAGGCAAAGCTTTCTGCTTCTCTCAAAAAGCTTTTGCCTGCCTCAGTCTCCATCCTTCCGCTCCTTGTCCCTGTGCAGAGAACGCCGCACGGACCGCAGCTCGGCCACAAGCCCGCCCAGCACCAGGACCAGGATGATGAAGCCTTCCCACTTGCCCAAGTCAGGACATGCCTAGCTGCTGCTCCTGCAGACGTTCGAACAGGTCGAACACCCAGGCCACGCGCGCCTGCCGGGTGAGCGGCGGCGCGGCGCGGCTGTCGCTCACCGCGGCGTCCACCAGATACTGACATGCGGGCAACGCCTGCTGGCTTACCGGCCGGCTCGCGTATGTCGCTGGCAACAGCGCGCGTCCGAGCAGCGCCATCTTGCGCGGTGCCGGCACGTGCGCGCGCGTGGTGACCGAATCGCAGCCGCTGCGCGCGAGAACGCGGCCGATCTCCGCGTAGATCGCGCCGGCTGCGCGTATGCCAGGCCGGCAGGTCAGCGGAAGCGCCGCGATGCCGCCCCGGCCGCGTGCGTACATCGCGTCGGCCGTGCGCAGCAGGCGTCCGGTCACGCCGGCGAGCGCCGGGCTGAAGCGTGGCGCGGACAGGAACGCCTCGGGCGCCAGGCCCGCCTCCCGCAGCCAGTCCAGCGGCAGATACAGACGGCCGGCGCGCGCGTCTTCGCCAACGTCGCGCGCGATGTTCGTCAGTTGCATCGCCACGCCCAGATCGCAGGCGCGTGCCAGCGCATCTTCGGAGCGCACGCCCATCAGCACGGCCATCATGGCGCCGACGCTGCCTGCCACGCGGGCGGCGTAGTCCAGCAGGTCCTCCAGCGTGGCGTAGCGCCGGCCTTCCAGGTCCCATGCGAAACCTTCCAGCAGCGCCAGCGGCAGTGCGCGCGGCATGTCCGTGCGCGCGACCACGCCGGCAAAGGCGCGGTCGGCCGGGTGGTCCGCGGGGCGTCCCTCATAGGCGAGGTCCAGGCGGTGTCGCAGCACGCTTACGGCGTCCTGCGCCGCGCCCTCGTCCACGAGGTCGTCGGCGAGGCGGCAGAACGCGTAGAGCGCGGTGGCGGGTTCGTGTATACGGCGCGGCAGCAGGCGCGCGGCGGCCGAGAAGCT
>CAHJWU010000356.1 GCA_903643085.1 Rhodospirillales bacterium | reverse complement strand
ATGATCTACGGCATCCCCGGCTTCAAGCTGGAAAAGGACATCGTGCTGCGCCGCTGGCGGCTGCTGGAGGAGGGCGGCATCCAGTTCCACCTCGGCGTCGAGCTGGGGCGCGACACCTCGTTCTCCGACCTGCGCGCGAAGCATGACGCCGTGCTGATCGCGACCGGCGTTTACAAGGCGCGCGACATCGGCGGCCCTGGCGCCGGGCTGGCGGGCATCGTGCCGGCGATGGACTACCTGACCGCCAGCAACCGCAAGGGGCTGGGCGACGACGTGCCGAGCTTCGACGACGGGCGCCACGACGCCGCCGGCAAGCGCGTGGTGGTGATCGGCGGCGGCGACACCGCGATGGACTGCGTGCGGACCGCGACGCGCCAGGGCGCCGCCAGCGTGTCGGTGCTGTATCGCCGCGACAAGGTGAACATGCCCGGCTCCATGCGCGAGGTGAAGAACGCGGAGGAGGAAGGCGTGGATTTCATCTGGCTGTCCGCGCCGGAGGCCTTCCTGGGCGACGACACGGTGACGGGCGTGCGGGTGCAGCGGATGCGGCTGGGGATGCCGGACGCGACGGGGCGGCAGTCGGTGGAGCCGGGCGACAGCCGCTTCACGCTGGAGGCCGACCTGGTCATCAAGGCGCTGGGCTTTGACCCGGAGGAGCTGCCGCGGTTGTGGGAGCAGCCGGACCTGCAGGTCAGCCGCTGGGGCACGCTGAAGGTGGACCACCGGACGCAGATGACGACGCTGCCGGGCGTGTTCGCGGCGGGCGACATCGTGCGCGGGGCGAGCCTGGTGGTGTGGGCGATCCGCGACGGGCGGGATGCCGCGGCGCGGATGCATGAGTGGATGCAGCAGAACGCCTTGGCAGCGGCGGCGGAGTGATGAACATGCGGAAGACGGGACGATATCTTGCGACGGCAGCCTTGAGTGCGCTGCTGCTCGCACCAGCCTTGCAGGCGCCCGCCCTGGCCCAGCCCGCCCCGGCGGTCAAGCAGGACGATGCCCACGGCTTTGCCCACGCTTTCCTGGTAAAGGCCGGCCTGGACAAGCAGCTTGACAGCGTTGTGCTTGCGACCCGCGACATGCTGATCGTCACATTGAAGGGCCGTGGCATCACTGATGAGAACGCCGCCGTCATCACCGACCGCTACATGATGCCGGAGTTCCGCGCCCATGAGCCGGAACTGATGGGACGGTTCGAGGACGTGATGGTCATGGACTTCACCATGCCTGAGCTGCGGGCGATGGTGAATCGCGACGATCCCGACGCCCTGCGCAGCGCCCAGGCGAAGGTGAGTCAGATGCCCGCGCACTTCCAGGCGGCTGGCGAGATGTGGGGCCGGCAGGTCGGCGACGAGGCCTATACCAAGAACAAGGCCGATATAGACAAGCTGGGCGGCGGCGTTTTGGGAGCGATGCCATGACGGAATCAGGTGGACAGGTCAGGGGCGCCGGCGCCCAGTTCGTCAGCGACTGGCAGGACAATGCCGCTCGCCTGGCCGGCACCTACGACCCGTCGCAGGAGCACGACAACTGCGGCGTCGGCCTGGTGGCGGCGCTCGACGGCAAGCCGCGGCGCGAGGTGGTGCAGGCGGGGATAGATGCGCTGAAGGCCGTCTGGCACCGCGGCGCCGTGGATGCGGACGGCAAGACCGGCGACGGCGCCGGCATCCACATCGAGATCCCGCACGACTTCTTCGCCGAGGCCCTGCAGAGCAGCGGCCAGGGCGGTGAAACCGGGCGCAGGGCGGTCGGCATGGTGTTCCTGCCCAAGACCGACCTGGGCGCGCAGGAGCGTTGCCGGCAGATCGTCGAGACGGAGATTCTCAATCTCGGCTACGGCATCCTCGGCTGGCGCCAGGTGCCGATCAACGTCGGCTGCATCGGCGAGAAGGCCAACGCGACGCGTCCCGAGATCGAGCAGATCATGATCCGCGGCGGCGACGTGGCGGAGGCCGACTTCGAGCGCGACCTGTATGTGATCCGTCGCCGGATCGAGAAGCAGGCCATCGCGGCGCAGATCTCCGAGCTTTACATCTGCTCGCTGTCTTGCCGCTCGATCATCTACAAGGGCATGTTCCTGGCGGCGTCGCTCACGGACTTCTACCCGGACCTGCTGGACCCGCGGTTCATCAGCCGCTTCGCCATCTACCACCAGCGCTACTCCACCAACACCTTCCCGACCTGGAAGCTGGCGCAGCCGTTCCGGATGCTGGCGCATAACGGCGAGATCAACACCGTCGCCGGCAACGTCAACTGGATGAAGTCGCACGAAACCCGGATGGCGGCGGGGCCGCTCAACCACTTCATCGAGGACGTGAAGCCGGTCGTGCAGGCTGGCGGCTCCGACACGGCGTCCTTGGACAACGTGTTCGAGCTGATGGTGCGCGCCGGACGCGACGCGCCGATGGTCAAGACGCTGATGATCCCGGCCAGCGTCGGCCAGGACGCGACCATGCCGCAGGCGCACCGCGACATGATACTGTACTGCAACGCCGTCATGGAGCCGTGGGACGGCCCGGCCGCGATTGCCGCGACCGATGGGCGATGGGTGATCGGCGGCCTCGACCGCAACGGCCTGCGCCCGCTGCGCTACACCATCACCGCCGACCATCTGCTGGTGGTGGGGTCCGAGACCGGGATGGTGAAGTTCGCGGAAAGCCAGATCGTC
>CAHJWU010000355.1 GCA_903643085.1 Rhodospirillales bacterium | reverse complement strand
CGCCGAGACACGCGACAGCGCGCGCCGCCTGGGACCCTGCGGCAGCGCTCGCCAGGCGCGATGGAGAGGGGTTTGCGGCATGAAATCCGGCAGACTAGCGCGTACCGATCCCTGCGCCAGGGTAATCGAGTCTGCAAGCAGGCAAAGAGGCAGGGCCTGCCTTCTTGCGCCGAGAAGCAGGACGACTTTGCCGCACTCGCATTTGCCGGCGCGAGCTGCCTCCCGGCGCCTCACATGCGGATGGATGACCGTCCTGGCCTGTTCAGAAAACGGCTGCTTGCCTTGCCTTCCTCGCATCCACCCGGGTACCGCTCGGTTGCGGGCTGGCGCGCCCCGTATAGACTGCACAGGCATGGCCACGACAGGGGGAGGAGTGACGCAGGACTTGGCCGCTTCGATCGGGTCAGCCGTGCTGCCGGCGTTCGAAGTGGAGTTTCCGGCGCCGGACATCTCCGGATGGCACGCCGGCAATGCCGGGCTGGAAGGCTTCTGGAGCTTCGACGGCCCGTCGCCCGGGCCCCACGTGGTGGTCACCGGCCTCATCCACGGCAACGAGATAGGCGGCGCGGTTGCGCTGGACCGTCTGCTGCGTGCCCCACCCACCCTGCGGCGCGGCCGGCTCACGCTTGGTTTCGCCAATCTGGCCGCTTATGCGCGGTTCGACCCGGCCCAGCCAACCGCCTCGCGCTACCTGGACGAGGACATGAACCGGCTGTGGGACGCCGAATTGCTCGACGGCCCGCGCCGCTCCTCCGAGCTGACCCGCGCCAGGGCGATGCGCAAGCTGATCGACAGCGCGGACCTGCTGCTGGATCTGCACTCGATGCTCTGGCCGTCGGACCCGCTGATCCTGAGCGGCCCCACCGCCCGCGGGCGGGCGCTGGCGGGCCAGATCGGCAGCCCGTCTTTGGTGGTGGCCGATCGCGGCCATCTCGGCGGCAGGCGCCTGATCGATTACGCGCCGTTCTGGCAGGAGCAGGGATCGCGCGTGGCCGTGCTGGCGGAAGCCGGCCAGCACTGGCAGCGGGGCACGGTGGCCACCATGCAGGAAGCGGTCGCCGGCATGCTGGCCGCGTCCGGCCTGACCGCCGTGGCGCCAGCCGGCGCCGCGCCGCGCTTTGCCGAGGTGACGCAGACGGTGACCGCCAGCTCCGGCGCGTTCGCCTTCACCGAAGCCTTCCGCGGCGGGCACGTGGTGCCGCGCGCCGGCACGCTCATCGCCACCGACAACGCGGCCGAGATACGCACGCCGCATGACGATTGCCTGCTGGTGATGCCGAGCCTGCGTCCCAGCCGGGGGCATACGGCGGTCCGGCTGGCGCGGTTTTCGTGACGGCAAGAAAGGCAAGCCTCCTCGTCGAGACGGCAAACCCCTGGTCGCTGCCGGCGCGTGCTGAAACGCCCGCCGACGGGGAGCAGAAGTGTTCTGCTTCTTTCTTCCGAAGAAGGCGTTTCGTCCTGCCGTGAAACGCATCCTCTACATAACCGCAACCCGGCTTGGCGACGCGGTCCTCTCGACCGGCCTCCTCGCCCACCTCTCACGCAACTATCCCAATGCGCGCTTCACCATCGCCTGCGGGCCGGTCGCCGCCGGGCTGTTCGCGCGTTTCCCGAAGCTGGACCGCGTGATCGTCGTCGACAAAAAGCGCTACGACCTGCACTGGCCGGGCCTGTGGTGGCAGGTTGCCTGGACCAGATGGGACCTGGTGGTGGACCTGCGCGGCTCGGCGCTCAGCCTGCTCGTGCCGGCGCGCCACCGGGCTATCATGCGCGGCGGCAGACGCGCCGGGCACCGCCTCGGCCACATCGCCGGCGTGCTGGACCTGGCCACGACACCCATGCCGGTAGCCTGGACGGCGCCGGCGGACCGCGCGCGTGCCGACATCCTGCTGCCGTCCGGCAAGCCGTTCGTGGGGCTGGGGCCAACCGCCAACTGGCCGGGCAAGATTTGGCCGGCCGAGCGCTTCGTGTCGCTGGCGGCAGGACTGGCAGGCCGGATGCCGGGCGTGCGCTTCGCCGTGTTCGGCGGACCAGGCGTGGCCGAGCGGGCGGCCGCTTCGCCCGTGGTGGCGGCGCTGTCCGGCGCGGTCGACCTGGTCGGCATGCTGACCCTGCCGCAGGCGGCCGCGTGCCTGGCGCGCTGCGCGCTGTTCGTCGGCAATGATTCCGGGCTGATGCACCTGGCCGCGGCTTCGGGCACGCCGACGCTCGGGCTGTTCGGCCCCACGCCGGCCAGCGAGTATGGGCCGGCCGGACGCTGCACGTCCGCGGTGCTGGCCGATGGCGAGCCGGGGCGCTCCGGGATGGACCGGCTGCCGGTCGAGGCCGCACTTTGGGCGGCGTTCGACCTGCTGGAGCGGGATGGCCGGCTGGCGCCGCCTCTGCCGGTATGAGGGCAGCGGGAAACGGCTGCTTTCTTGCAGGCTTTCTTGCAGGAAAGAAGGCGTGGCGCCCTTGAGAGTCGCCCACCTCATGGCCGGCGCCCCGGCCGGCGGCGCCGAACTGTTCTACGAGCGCCTGTGCGCCGCCCAGGCCGAAGCCGGTGATGACGTGTTGCCGGTCATACGCCACGACGCGGCCAGGGCCGCGCGCCTGGCCGAGTCCGGGCTTGCCCCCGTGCAGCTGGGCTTCGGCGGCCTGGCGGATGCCTGGACGCGGCTCCGCCTGGC
>CAHJWU010000354.1 GCA_903643085.1 Rhodospirillales bacterium | reverse complement strand
TGAGGTGCCCCGCGCCCGGATGGTCGCGGCTGACGGCTGCACCAAGGAGTGGCGCAGCGCTGCCTTGCCGCGCTACGCCCGGATGACGCGCCAGGTCGAGGCGCTGATCGCGGGCGCCTACCTGTCCGGCACCAACACGCGCCGGGTTAAGCGCGCGCTGGCTGCGCTGTTCGGCGGTGCTGTGGGCAAGGACGTGGTCAGCCGCACTTGGCGCAAGGTGCGGACCGACTGGGACGCCTGGAACGCACGCGACTTGGCCGACGAGGACATCGTGCGCCTGATCCTGGACGGCACGGTCGTGCGCGTTCGCCTGGACCGCAAGGCCACCAACATCTCGCTGCTGGTTGTGCTCGGGGTGCGGCGTGACGGGCAGAAGGTGCTCTTGGCGGTCAAGAACATGGGAGGCGAAAGCGAAGCGGCCTGGCGCGCCATCCTGGATGGCTTGGTCGGGCGCGGCCTGCGGACGCCGGAGTTCCTCATCACCGACGGCGGGGCCGGCCTGGAGCGGGCGCTGGCGGCGCTGTGGCCTGATGTGCCGGCGCAGCGCTGCACCGTTCACACCATCCGTACGCAATCGTGTGGCTTTGGGCGGCATGGGGTCGTTGCCGCCCGGAGGTGGGGAGCGCAGTGGGATGATATGGCGGATTTCCAGACGGCCTTCGCCAACGATGATGCGCTCGATCACCAGCTGCAAGATGGCCTGCTTTTCCGTCAGGGTTGCCTCGGCCAAGCGGCCGCGGATGCGTTCGCAGAACGCCGCCACGTTGGCCCGCACCGCCTCAGCCTGGAGACGCTGCTGGCGTAGGCGCATCTGTTCCTCTTGCTGCTGTTCCAGTGCCTGGCGCTCTTGCGCGAGATGCTGGCGGCGCTCGGACAGCTCGGACAAGCTGATCGCGCCGGCCTGGTAGGCGTCCAGCAGGCGCCTGTCGGCGCGTGCGGTCCGGTCCAGCCGGGTGCGCAGCTGCTGCTCGGCGGCTTGCTCCCGGGCGGAGCCGGCGTCAGCAGCGGCAGCGAAGCGGTCGAACTGCGCCAGAAGCTGGTCGGGGTCGGCAAGCAGGCCCGCGACGTGGTCCCATACGATCGGCTCGATCTCTTCGGCGGGGACAGTGCGGCTGGGACAAGCGGTGGTCCGCGCACTCAGGATGCAATCCTTGCCGTGGCACTCGTAGACTTGCCGCACGGGTTTCCGGGCCGACGCGCGGCGGGTAAGGCCATACATGGCCAACCCGCAGAGCTCGCAAGTGAGCAGGCAGCGCAGCAGGTAGCTGTGCCGGGTGTTGTTGCGGAACGAGAGCGCGGCGTTGCGCGCGAGCTGCGCCTGCGCCTGGTTCCAGGTGCCTTGGTCGATCAGCGCCGGCACGGGAATGGCGATCCACTGCTCGCGCGGCTTGAGGCAGCGCCGGCCGGGGCTGGTGCGTGGGCCGCGGGGGCTGCGCGGCTTTGTTGCAGGCACATAACTGTAGCGGTTGGCGTAGGCGGTTCCGACATAGATTGGGTCGGCCAGCATGTGGTGCACCGTGGACGCCGACCAGGCGGGGCGGCCGGAGCGCGGCAGGTCCGGACCGGCATTGAGGCGTTTGATGACCTGGCGAATGGTCGTTTGCTCGTCGGTGAACCAGCCATACACCCGGCGCACCAGTTCGGCCTCTTGCTCGTTGACGATGATGTGACCGGGCACGGCGTCGCGGCGCGGCACGTAGCTGTAGCCGTAAGCGGGGCTGCCGGTGATGTAATGGCCGTCGCGCGCCTTCTGCAGCTTGCCGCGGCGGAACCGTTCGCCAAGCACCGCGCGCTCATACTCGGCGATGGCGCCCTGGATCTGCAGCAGGAGCTGGTCGTTGGGGTCGTCTGAGATCGGGTGCTGCAGGAACACCACCTCGGCGCCTGCGCGACGAAACTCCTCAAGCAACAGCACCTGATAGGCGTACTTGCGCGCGAGGCGGTCCGGGGTCAGCACGACAACCTGCTGAACGGCGCCGTCGCGGACGGCGTCGCGCAGCGCGTCGAGACCGGGCCGATCGAGCCGGCTGCCGCTGTAGCCCTCGTCGCGGAAGACGTGTTCATCGCTTACCGGGTGGCCTTGTGCGACGGCCCAGGCACGCAGGGCGGCGAACTGGCTGCCGATGGTTTGCTGGCGCTCCTGGCGTTCGGTTGAGACGCGGGCATAGAGGGCGGTGCGCATGGCGGGGTCATCCTGGTTGATGGGACAGGGGTGGGCGGCTGGGCAGCGGGGGCATGCGGCCCGGCGGTGGCCGGGGTGTCGGCCAGAAGGCGGCGGTAGACTTGGTCCAGTCGCTCGGCGCTGTCGCGAGTGCGAACCGGTACGGAGCAAACGGTCCAGCTTGCCACCTCCTGAGGGCGCGGATGGTTCGGCATCGGGCGGGCCTTTGCGGAAGGTAAGCCCGACTGAACCCATCATGCTCAGGTCATGGGAAATGCGCATCGTGCCGCCGGGCACGGTTGGTCCGCCCAGCCCCGGCGAACGGAACGGCAACAGTGAAGCGAACCGCATCGATTGCGTTCGGACCGTGCACAAGCACAGGAATCTGTTGGCCCATGCGCCGGATGCGCTGCACGAGGAGGTCACGGCCGACTACACCGACATGATCTACGCCAAGACCGCGAAGGAGGTGCAGGCCAGGCGCAAAGCGTTCCTGCGCAAGTGGCGGCTA
>CAHJWU010000353.1 GCA_903643085.1 Rhodospirillales bacterium | reverse complement strand
CTGGCGCGGCCTGCGCGGCCGTTGCCCGGTGTGCGGCCGCGGCCGCCTGTTCGCCCGCCTGCTGCGCGTCAACACCGTGTGCGACATGTGCGCGGCGCCGCTCGGTCTGATAAACGCGGACGACGCGCCGCCCTACTTCACCGTGTTCATCGTGGCGCATGTGGCGATCGGCGCGCAGGTGGCGCTTGACCGCACGGCCACGCTGTCCGTCGCCACCGAAATGGCCATCTTCCTGCCGGGCACGCTGGCGCTCGTGCTGCTGCTGATCCGGCCGGTGAAAGGTGCTACGGTCGGGCTGATGATGAAGCTCGGTTTCATGAAGCCGCCGGACGCGGCCGATGACTGATCCGCGCCCCGCCGCCGCGAAGCACCGCTCGCTTCTGCAAGTGGTGCTGGACGGCGAGAAACGCGGCCAGCTTTCCATCCTGCAGCAGGCGGACCTGGAGCAGGCGGTGCGTGACCTCGCGGTGGAAAACCTGTTCGCGCCGCGCGATTTCACCGGTCCCTTCATCCTGCATCTCTCCATCGTCGAAGGCCGCCTCGCCTTTGACGTGCGTGACGCGCAGAACGCCCCGCTGATGGCGCTCGGCCTCGCACTCGGTCCGTTCCGCCGGCTGATCAAGGATTACCAGCTTCTGGTGGAAAGCTACGCGCATGCCGTGCAGGACGGCCGCGAGGCGAAGATACAGGCGATCGACATGGGCCGCCGCGGCCTGCACAACGAAGGTGCCGAGATGATGACCACGCGCCTCGCCGGCCGGGTGGAGATCGACTTCGAGACGGCGCGGCGGCTGTTTACGTTGGTCTGCGTGCTGCACCAGAGGATATAGAAAGCAAGAAAGACCTTCTTTTTCGAAAAGAAGCTCCCCGCCTGCATCCAGGCGCGCGCCGTCCTGCCAGCCCACGCGCCGGCAGAACCAGGCCGCGCCTCGATGCAGGCGGGCAGGTAAAAGTTTTTTGGTCCTTTTTTTCAAAAAAGGACTGCTTTCTTCCAAGCCCCAGGAACCACGCGCATGAAGATAGACGGCACCCCATACAGAAGCGTCTGGGTAGAACCGCACGACCGCGACGCGATACGCATCATCGACCAGACAAGACTCCCCTGGGCCGTGGACATCCTGCGCCTGACGGACGTACGCCAGGTGGCGCACGCCATACGCACCATGCAGGTGCGCGGCGCGCCGCTGATCGGCGCCGTCGCCGCCTACGGGCTGGCGCTCGCGTTGCGCGCCGATGCCGGCACGGACGCGATGGAACGCGATGCCGGCCTGCTCGCCGCCACGCGCCCCACCGCGGTGAACCTGCGCTGGGCGCTCGACCGCATGCTGACCATACTGCGCAACACGCGCCAGGCCGAGCGTCCTGACCGCGCCTACGCCGAAGCCGGCGCCATCGCCGACGAGGATGTGGCACGCAACGCGGACATCGGCGCGCACGGCCTGCCGCTCATCGCCGAGGCGGCCGCCAGGAACCCGGGCCGCGCCGTCAACGTGCTGACGCATTGCAACGCCGGCTGGCTGGCAACGGTGGATTGGGGCACCGCACTCGCACCCATCTACAAGGCACATGACAGCGGCATAGGCGTTCATGTCTGGGTCGACGAGACCAGGCCGCGCAACCAGGGCGCCGCACTCACCGCCTTTGAGCTCGGCAAACACGGCGTGCCGCACACGGTGATCTCGGACAACGCCGGCGGCCACCTGATGCAGCACGGCCGCGTGGACATGGTGATCGTGGGTGCGGACCGGGTGACGCGCACGGGCGACGCGGCGAACAAGATAGGCACCTACCTGAAAGCGCTCGCCGCGCACGACAACGACGTGGGCTTCCACGTGGCCTTCCCGTCCAGCACGCTCGACTGGCGGATCGAGGACGGCGTCGCCGGCATCCCGATCGAGGAACGCCCGCCCACCGAAGTGAGCACGGTCACCGGCCGTGCGATGGACGGCAGCATAGCCACCGTGCGGGTGACGCCCACCAGCAGCCCGGCCGCCAACCCGGCTTTCGATGTGACACCGAACCGGCTGATCACCAGCCTGATCACCGAACGCGGGCGTTGCGCGCCCGCAGCTTTGGACACGCTGTTTCCGGAGGAGTTCCGATCGCGCTCCGGCTAAGCGGTGACGACGCGCCGCCGCCACCGTTCAGGTCGGCGTAATCTCCGTTCCTCTGCATCGGCTGCTCTACGCGGCGCAGCAGAACGCAGGCCGTAGCTTCCCGAGGGAATCAGACCCCCGCGCGCGGCGCCGGCCGGCCAGCCACGTGCCTGCAACCAGAACCTGAGCTGCTCAGCCCACCACCCGCAGGAACGTCTCGAAACGTTCGGTGAACAACCCGACGAACTGGCTCTCCAGCCTGAATCCCTCGGGGTCGTCCGTCACCACCTGCCCGAGCTGCGACCGGTGACACGCGATCGCCCGCTGCTTGGCCGGTATGTGGCGCGCCACGTCGAGCCGGAACCCCACCGGCGCGCGCGCCTCCAGCAGGCGCCGCGGCGGCAGCGTCCAGCCCCACACGGGATATTCGAACAGGGCCGCCCCGGTCAGCGACGCGGCCCGCGCCCCCAGCAGGCTGGCCGAAAGATGATCGCAATGCGGGTCATGCCGCCACGTCGTCAGGATCACGCCGGCGCTCACAGCCCGTGCGTGCGACGCGATGTCGCGCGCCGCCCGCTCGGCCGCCTC
>CAHJWU010000352.1 GCA_903643085.1 Rhodospirillales bacterium | reverse complement strand
GCCGCAGCCCTCGACTACATCGCCTCAGCACCGTACTTCTGGATCAACGCCTGACCGAAAATGGCCAAACTCAAGCTTAGGGATCGCGTATCGCTTCCGCGATGTCGTGGTTGGGTCGGGTTACGGCCTGAAGGCGATCACCCGCGGGCCGCCCCCGTCACATCGTGGCGTACTGGGCTCGGGTGTGCGCACTCGCGATAGCTGGCCGAGATGGCGCACCTGGCTTCGATGTCGGTGCAACCCGGGCCCATTGCCGCTCGCAGCTTGCGTTCGAACGAGACCGGATCGCCCAGACATGCCGTGACTCCGTTGCAGCCAGGAGTAGGCGGTTCGATCGAGCGCCGGCTATGCTCCCTGCCGCAAGGAGAGGAGAACGACGTGAGCGAATTCTTCGAGGTCCCGAACTATGTCTTGCAGAAGGGTGGCGTGCTGCCCGTGGCGCGCCTCGCCTACCGCACCATCGGCACACTCAACGCCGCGCGGGATAACGCGGTGCTGATCCCGTCCTGGTATACGGGTACCGACGAGCAAATCGAGGCGTATTTCTGCGGTCCACAGCGTGCTCTGACGCCGGACCGGTGGTTCATCATCATGACCAACCTGCTCGCAAACGGCGTCTCGACCTCGCCGTCGAACACGCCGGCGCCGGTCGACCGCGGTCGCTTTCCACTGGTGACATTCTTCGACAATGTGACGCTTCAGCACAAGCTCGTGACCGAGAAGCTGGGCATCGAGCGGCTGCGCCTGGTGGTCGGCTGGTCGATGGGGGCAGCGCAGACCTTCCAGTGGGCGGCGCAGTATCCGGATATGGTGCAGGCTGCCTGCCCGATCGCCGGCTCGGCAAAGACCGCATCGTACAACAAGCAGTTCCTGCTGTCGCTGCGACGCGCGCTGGAGCTTGATCCGGTGTTCAACGAGGGCTTCTACGATCGCCCACCAGTGCGCGGTTTGAAGGCCTATGCCGCGATCTACGCCGGCTGGGGCTTCTCTGAGCCGTTCTTCCGCACCGGGGCCTATTCCGCATTCGACGCGAAGACACACGAGGAGTTCACGCAAAACTTCTGGGAGCCGTTCTTCCTGCGCTGCGACGCGAACGATCTGCTGTCGCAACTCTGGACATGGGAGCACGGCGACATCAGCGCCCAGCCGGCCTATGGCGGCGATTTCGAGGCGGCACTGCGCGCGATCACGGCGCGCACGATCATCCTGCCGGTGGACCACGACCGCTACTTTCCGCCGGTCGATTCCAAGTTCGAGGCGAGGCAAATACCGCGCGCGGAGTGCCGGACAATCAGCTCGATCTGGGGTCACTGCGCGCCGTTCAACCCGGCCGACGCCGCGACGATCGACAGGGCGATCAACGAGCTGTTGGTGTAAACGGACCTGAGTGCGACACAGCTCCCGGCGTCAGTCACGGCATTCGAAAGACGTCGTCGGGTCGTCTGCTGCCCACGGCTCGGGACACAGACGGGCCGTTCGCTAACAGGCGTCCTCTGAGCCGGGAGACGTTCTGGATGACGACTGGCTCGAACTGACCCGCACCAACGACTGCTTTCGGAAGGTCGTTCGTCGCTCGTCTGCGACGTAGTTGGGTCGAGAGCGGACTTGCCGGGTGTCCACCAAGGTTGGTTTGGCGGACAGGGAGCCGGCACGGTAGCGGATGCCAGTTTCACACGTCGTTGCTTCTGCCATCTCAGCTCCACCTCGTGTAGCCGGACGGCTCCTGATCCCCCACACAGGCCCTACCGCTTGCCATGACCCTTGGGCGCAAGCGGCTGAGAGACGCGCTGCGCTCCCGCCTGTCCAGCGGGAGGTCCCGATGTCGTCCATGCCCGATACCAGCCAGCTTCCCATCCGCAACGAGCTGCTGGCGGCGCTGCCTGGCGACGTCCTCGCCCAGCTGCGCCCGCACCTGCGGCGCGCATCCCTGGTCTTCGAGCAGGAGGTCCACGGGATCGGCAATCCCGTGGACAGCGTGTACTTCCCCGAAAGCGGCCTGGTGTCACTGACGGCCGACACCGGCGACAACGGCTGGGTAGAGGTGGGCCTGACCGGCCGCGAGGGCATGGTCGGTGTGTCGGCGCTGCTCAACCCGGACGCGGTCGCAGTCCACCGCGCGCTGGTTCAGATCGCCGGCACCGCGCTGCGCGTGGATGCCGTCACCTTGCGCCGACAGATGGATCAGCAGCCGGCCTTGCGCGACCGCTGCCTGCGCTACTCGCAGTTCCTGATGGTGCAAACCTCGCAGGCCGCGGCCTGCAACGCCCGGCACGAGTTGCCCGAGCGCTTGGCGCGCTGGCTGCTGATGACGCGCGACCGCGTGGATAGCGACGAGGTGCCGATGACGCAGGAGTTCCTGTCCTACATGCTCGGCGTGCGCCGGGCCGGGCCGGGCCGGGGTGTCGGTGATCGCGAGCGCGCTGCAGGCGCAGGGGCTGATCCAGCAGTCACGCGGGCGCATGACCATCCTGGACCGCGTGGGCCTGGAGAAGGAGGCGTGCAACTGCTACCGGATCATCGAGGACAGCCGGCGGCGCATCATGGGCTAGGTTCGGAATACGTGTGGAACCTGGGCACAGGATGAAGGGCAATGCGGTGCCCGTCAGGCTTCGCTGACCTTCGGCTAGGCACGGCATCTGAGCTTGACTTTGGCCTTTTCAGGCTGGGTAGCAAGCAGCTTCGGTGAGGCTGTCGAGGAGTGCGCGCGGGATTGTCA
>CAHJWU010000351.1 GCA_903643085.1 Rhodospirillales bacterium | reverse complement strand
CAGATGGCCTGGAGGGCCTCATCGACCGAGGGGTCGACCCGGCGAGGGGCCGGGA
The DNA here is from genome assembly GCA_903643085.1 of Rhodospirillales bacterium. Taxonomy (GTDB): domain Bacteria; phylum Pseudomonadota; class Alphaproteobacteria; order Acetobacterales; family Acetobacteraceae; genus BOG-908. The sequence continues at coordinate 2,663 of CAHJWU010000351.1, read as the reverse complement.
AGCTCCCGCGCCGGACGTCGCGGAGCCGGTACCCGCACCGGCGCCGGCCCCGATGCCCGCGCCGCTCAGGGCACGTGTTCCGGGGTCATTGCCGCATGCCGCCAGGCTAAGCAGCAAAAGTGTCGGAATTGCGAGGCCTGGCCGCATGTGAATGCTCCTGTCTGATCTGGAAACGCCCGCAGCGTCGCACGGAAGCGTTGATTACAAATTGAAATGCGTCGCACTGCCCAGGGTTGCCCCTGGCCAGCCCGAACGCTAAGACCCGGCCCTCGGGGGCGAAGCCCAGGGGTCCGGGGCCGCCTGGCCCCGTAATGCACGGCGTGCTCCGCATGACGGGGTCAAGGGGCAGAGCCCCTTGCCTTGCCTTCTTAGTCAGGGTCAAGAATGTTCAGCCGCCTTTTAGGCGCCATGTCCGCCGACATGGCGATAGACCTGGGAACCGCCAACACGCTGGTCTACGTGCGCGGCCGCGGCATCGTGCTGGCCGAGCCCAGCGTGGTGGCCATAAGCGACGTGCGCGGCAAGAAGCAAGTTCTGGCAGTGGGCGAGGAAGCCAAGCTGATGCTGGGCCGCACGCCCGGCAACATCAGCGCCATACGGCCGATGCGGGACGGCGTGATCGCCGATTTCGAAGTGGCCGAAGAGATGATCAAGCACTTCATCAGGAAGGTGCACAACCGTCGCAGCTTCGCAGCCCCCGTCATCATCGTCTGCGTGCCGTCCGGCAGCACCGCCGTGGAGCGCCGCGCCATCCAGGAGAGTGCGGAATCCGCCGGCGCCCGGCGCGTGCGGCTGATCGAGGAGCCGATGGCGGCCGCCATAGGCGCCGGCCTGCCGGTCACTGAACCCTCGGGCAGCATGATCGTCGATATCGGCGGCGGCACCACCGAGGTGGCGGTGATCTCGCTGGGCGGCATCGTCTATTCCCGCTCCGTGCGCGTGGGGGGCGACAAGATGGACGAGGCGATCATCAACTACATACGCCGCAACCACAACCTGCTGATCGGCGAAAGCTCGGCCGAGCGCATCAAGCTGGGCCTGGGCGCCGCCCGCCCGGCGGAGAACGGCGACGAGGGGCCCTGGCAGGAAGTGCGCGGCCGGGACATGATAAACGGCGTGCCGCGCGAGATACTGGTCAGCCAGGCGCAGATCGCCGAGAGCCTGGCCGAGCCGGTGTTCCAGATCACCGAGGCGGTGAAGATCGCGCTGGAGCACACGCCGCCGGAGCTGGCCGCCGACATCGTCTACAAAGGCATCGTGCTGACCGGCGGCGGCGCGTTGCTGAACCGGCTGGATCAGGTGCTGCGCGAAGCGACAGGGCTGCCTGTGGTGATCGCCGAGGAGCCGCTATCCTGCGTGGTGCTCGGCACCGGGCGCGCGCTGGAGGAGCCCAAGCGGCTGCGTAACGTGCTTACCACGATGTACTGAGTACCGGCCGGAAACTCCTCCCTGGCCGGTACCACGTCCCGCGCAGGCACCCCGGCGCCTGGGTTCCGGCGCGTGGTGCTCCAGGCAAGGCCCGGTCTTACGTTTTGCGAAAGAGCAGCAAGCCGTTGACTCCGCCGTCGCCTTTCTGTCCTGCCTCACCCGCGGTACTTGCAAAAAACAACCGCTTGCTTCCTGCCTGGTGTAGACACACGCTGGCATCCAAGAATGCGAGGCGGCAGCGTTGATCAGGCTCTCCATCCAGGCCCGCCAGGCGCTGGCCCGCCTCACCCTCCCCGTCCTCATCTTCGCCGCCATGGCGCTCATGCTGCTCGGCCGCGCCACGCCTTTGGTGCCGGAACGCGCGCGCATCAGCCTGTCGGACGCGCTGGCACCCATCTACGCCGTGGTGGACGCGCCGCTGCTTGCGTTACGCGCCAGCGCGCGCGCCGTGCACGACACCCTGCAGCTGCGCACCGAGAACGACAGGCTGCGCACCGAGAACGAACGCCTGCGCCACTGGTATGACGTGGCGATGGCGCTCGATGCGGAAAACGCCACGCTGAAGGATAATCTGCACTGGGTGCCGGACCCTACGCTAAGCTACGTGACCGCCCGCGTGGTGGCCGATGCCGGCGGCGTGTACGCCCGCTCCGTCCTGCTCTCCGTCGGCCCCAACAGCACGATACGCCGCGGCGAGGTGGCGCTGGACGCGAACGGCCTGGTCGGACGGGTGACCGAAGTGGGCGCCCGCAGCGCGCGCGTGCTGCTGATCACGGACATGAACAGCCGCATTCCCATCCTGCTGGAGAAGTCCCGCGCCCGCGCCATCCTCGCCGGCGCAAACGCGCCCGAGCCGAAGCTGCTGTATCTGCAGGACGGCGCGCACCCGCAGGAAGGCGAGCGTGTGGTGACCTCCGCCGAAGCCGGCGCTTTCCCGGCCGGGTTGCTGATCGGCACCGTGCATTACGGCGCGTCCGACAGGCTGGAGGTAACGCCGGCGGCCGATCTCGGGCGGCTGGATGTGGTCAGGATCTTCGACTATGGCCTGGGCGGCGTGGCCCCGCCCGAGGCGCCCGGCCATCCCCTACCTAGGCTGTGAAACCGTCTGCGCCATGTCGCCGCTGCTGAAACCGGATCGCGCATGTTGCGGCCGTGACCTGGCGGGCGGCGATCCCGCCGCCCAGGTCTGCGGCGTTGTCCCTTGGTCTGGCCGCATCTCCTGCGCCGGTCGTGCC
>CAHJWU010000350.1 GCA_903643085.1 Rhodospirillales bacterium | reverse complement strand
CGGATCTCGACCAGCGCGGCGCCGGCGACCTCCTGGGCGACGACCAGGCCGGCCACGCCAAGCTCCTGGGCGTGGAACTCGCGCGCCATCTGCTGGCGCGCGCCATCGCCCAGCAGCGCGGCGAGGATGTGGACGGCGTCCGCCCGGAGCTGGTGTTCGACGTGCCCGCCTACATCCCGGCCGCCTACATGGCCGACCCCGCCGCCCGCATCGCGCTGCACGTCCGCCTCGGCCACGCACCGGACACCACTGCGCTGACAGAGGAACTGGAAGACCGCTTCGGCCCGCTGCCGGAGCCCCTGACCAACCTGCTGGCGCTGTCAGACCTGCGCGCGCATTGCCGCGCGCTGGGGATCGCGCGGCTGGACGTGGGCCCGGCGGGCGTGGCGGCCGACATGGCTGTGGAGCCGCCGGAGACGGACGGGCTGGAACGCCGTGGGCGGCGGCTGATCCTGCGAGACAGCCGGGCGGATCGGCTGGCGGCAGCGCGGCTTTTGCTGGAACGGCTGGAGAAGTGACACCAGCGGGCCTTGAGGTTGACTTTCGGGCAAGTAAGAAAGGCCTTCTTTTTTGCAAAAAAGAAGCAAAAAACTTTTGCTCCTGCGCCGGCTGAGCTGCCTCGCTTTATCGGGAGGCACCCGGACGCCGCAGATGCCGCAACGAAGCAATAGTTTTTTGGTCCTTTTTTACGAAAAAGGAATGCCTTCTTCCGTACGCGTTAACGGCAACAATGCCTGGTATAAAAAGCCCGTCTGCCGTTATTGCGTCTGCAAGTGAACCGGCCGGCGGCGTTGCGCAGCCGGCCCGTTTCGAAACAGCTAGCTCAATCCTTCGTGCTTCATCGCTTTCTGCACGGAGGGCAGCGTCATCATGCGCTCGCGATACGCTGTCAGTGCCGCGGGAAGCTCAAGAGCGAATCTTTTCGCCCAGAGCAACATGACGAACAGGTAAAAATCGGCCACGCTGACCGTGGAGCCGAACAGGAAATCGCCTTTCATGGTGTCGGCGAGGTATGCCACGCGCTTGCCGATCATCTCGCCGGCCTTGGCCTTTTCACTGTCGTCTCCGCCGGAGAAAAACGGTTTGAAGCTCTTATGGATTTCGGTGGAGACGAACGCGAGCGCTTCCAGCAAATGCGTGTGCGCCATCGGCCCGGACGGCTTGAGCTTGCTGTCCTGCTGGGCGATCCAGTCCAGGATCGCCACGTTTTCGCTGAGCGTCTCGCCTGAATCGATCGTCAGCGCCGGCACGTAGCCTTTCGGATTTATCGTCAGGAAGTCGACACCGGCCTCCGTCCGCTTGGCCTTGAGATCGACCTTCTCATGGTCGAAGGACAGACCCGCTTCGTGCAGAGCGATATGGTCGGCCAGGCTGCATGCGCCTGGTGCATAATACAGCTTCATCGTCGTCTCCCGTTGGTGGTGCGGCCTCAACGCGCGGTGGTCGGATCAGTCGCGCATTTCCGTCGCGACACGCATGCCGAAGCCCGCCAATTCTATCAGCCGCACCGAGGATGTTCTTCGCGGCCTCCAGGCTCTGCTCAGGGGCGAAGAACCCGCGATCGCCGCCAGGGCGGTCGCCCATGATAAGGAGAGACCGGCGCCTACTTCCCCACCCGCTGCAAGACCAACCCGGCCGTGAGTATCTGCGGCAGGATTTCCGCCTCGCCCGCCACCGGATAGAACACGTAGAGCGGCACCCCCGCCCTGTCGTATTGCCGCAGGAACGCGGTGATCCCCGCATCCCGCCGCGTCCAGTCCCCCTTCAGGTACGCCACGCGATGCGCCGCAAAGGCATCACGCACCGCCTGCGGCGCCAGCGCCACGCGCTCGTTGACCAGGCACGTCACGCACCAGGCCGCACTCATGTCCACCAGCACCGGCCGGTGCTCCGCCCGCAGGCTGGCCAGGCGGCCGGCAGAGAACGGCTCGGATCCGTCTGCCGCCACACCCTGGGCGGCCAGCGCGGCCGGTGCCGCCAGCGCCACCGCCGCCAGCAACGCCAACCCGCCGGCAGCACTCGCCAGCGCCGCCACGTTCAGCACCACCGCCCGCTCCCGCGTCTGCCCGAACCCGTACGCCCAGGCGGCAAATGCCACCAGCAGGAAACTCGCGAAGATCGCCGCCAGCCCCGTCTGGTCGGTCTGCTGGCTCGCCACCCACACCATCCACAACGCCGCGGCGTACATGGGGAACGCCAGCACGTGCTTCAGCGTGTCCATCCATGCCCCGGGTTTCGGCAACAGACGCGCCGTAGCCGGGCTGAGCGCCAGCGCCGCGTAAGGTGCTGCCAGCCCCAACCCGAGCGCCACGAAGATCGCCATTCCCGGCACCGGCGGCATCGCCAGCGCCGCGGCCAGTGCGGCGCCCATGAACGGCGCCGTGCAGGGCGTGGCCACCACCACTGCCAGCAGCCCGGTGAAGAAGCTCCCGCGCGACGCCAGACGCTGCCCCGCACCGGCCAGCTGGCCGCCCACCAGGAACACGCCGGACAGGTTCAGCCCGATCGCGAACAACAGCCATCCGGTGGCCGTGGTGAACACCGCCGACTGGAACTGCACCCCCCATCCCGCCGCGCCGCCAGCCGCGCGCGCCGCCAGCGTCAGCCCGCCGATCGCGCAGAATGCCGCCACCACGCCAAGCGTGTAGAACGCCGCCTCCCGCCGCACATGCGCCCGCGCCACCCCGGACAGCCGCGCCAGAGACAGCGCCTTGATCGCCAGGATCGGCAGAACGCACGGCATCAGGTTCAGGATGAGCCCGCC
>CAHJWU010000349.1 GCA_903643085.1 Rhodospirillales bacterium | reverse complement strand
CACGCGCTGCACGCGGCCGGGTATGACGGGGCAGCCGAAGCGCACGGCCAGGGCCGCGGCGGCCGGCGCCGTCATCGCAGGCAGGCCGAACAGGCGGGCTTCGATGCCGTCGTTCATCTTCTGGTCGGTCAGCATGCCCAGGTAGCCGCCGCGCCGCATGTGGGCGAACGCCGCGCGCGCGCCGCGGGCGCCCTTCGGAAACATCGGCACGGCCCGGCCCATGGCGCGCCGGCGCAGCTCAAGTATCACCTCGTCGATCGCGGTGTTCGAGGCCTGGCGATACACGCTGGAAAACGGCATGCCGCAGCGCGCCACCGCAGGCGGCAGGATCTCCCAGTTGCCGATATGGCCGGAGACGAAGATGGCCGGCCCGCCGCGCGCGGCCTGCGCCAGCAGCACCTGCTCGTTGACTATCTCCCATCCCGGTCCCGCCCCGGAATCCTTCGGCAAGGCCGCCAGATGCGGGAACTCGCCTGCCGTGCGGCCCAGGTTTTCCCACATGCCGCGGATGATGCCGGCGCGCGCCGGCGCGCTCAGACCGGGCAGCGCCGCGCGTAGGTTGGCGTCAGCCACGCGGCTGACCGGCAGCAGCGGCCCGATGGCGCGGCACAGTGCGCCCATCGCGTTCGAGGCCCGCACCGGCCCCAGCAGTCGCAGGATGCCGATCGCGCCGCGCACCAGGGCCAGCTCGGCGGCATGGCGCCAGCGCCGTAAGGCAGGACGGCGGACGCTCTGCCGTTCGTCTGCGGATCGTTCGATCTTGCTTCCTGCCGTCATCCCGCGCTCGTTGCGCTTGGTGTTTTTACGCCGGCAGGAAGTAAGGCCTTCTTTTTTGAAAAAAAGAGGCAAAAAACTTTTGTTTCCGGCGCGGCTGGATCGCCCCGCCAGCCGGCATGTTGCACATGCCGGCGGTCAAAGTTTTTTTGTTATGTCAGCTTGCTGTCTTGCCTCTATCCGGGACAAGGCGCGTCCAGCATCCGGACCGCCGCCTCCGGGCCCGCCAGTATCTCGGCAAGCCGGGCCCGGTCCATCGCCGACATGCCCTCTGTCCGCTGCAGCGTCGCCTGCACCGACCGCACCAAGCTGTCGAATTTCGGCCCACCGCCGAGCCGCCTGGTCTCCAGCTCGAACGCGCGCAGGTTTCGCGCCGCGTCCTCCGTGACATCGAGCGCGGCGTCACGGGAGGCTCTGTCCTCCGGCAAGGCGAGCAGCGTCGCCGTGACGCGGTCCTGCAGCGCGGTCTCGAAACGGTGCAGCGAGCCGGCCAGCAGGGCCGCCTTCGCTTCCGCCAGACGACGGCGCTGGGCCGGGTCGCCGATCTGGTCCGACAGGCTCTCCACCAGGCTGGCCTGGCGCCGCAGCTCTGCGGCGGCGTTTGCCGCAACGCCCTCCATCTGGCCGGCCGTCTCGTTCTCCAGCCAGGCGAGCGCCGCCTCAGCCGCCGCCTCGGCCTGCTTGCGGCGCGCCGCGACGTTCTGCGCCGCGGTGAACAGGGCCGCGCTGGCCTGCGGCACCCTGATCGCCAGCAGGCCCAGCATCATTCCCCAGGCGCGCGGGCCGTGCTTCTCGGTCTCGGCCAGCATCCCGATCAGGTCGGTGTCGGCCAGCCTGACCGCGGCATGATCGTGGTCGTGCAGGGCCAGGGCGGCATCCAGTATGCCGGCGAGCGCGGTGATCATGTGGGCCAGCTCTGCCGCCGGCAGGCCCTGCGCGGCCCATTCGGCGGACAAAGCGGGCGGCAACGCAGCGGCAAGCCCGCGCAGCGTTCCGGCCGCTTCAGGCCACAGCAGCGCGCCGGCCTGGCGGACGAGCGCGCTCTGCCCTGTGCAGGCGCCGGCGGTGAGTGCGTCCACCTGCGCCAGGCAGGAGGCGGCGGAGCGCTGCATCGCCTCCCTGATCGCGCGCGACAGCATGACCAGCGCACTGCGCGGCACGAAGAACGTGCCGGGGCGCCAGACCGCGGGCGCCACGATCAGGGCATCTGCCGGCAGGAACAGCAGGCGGGCGAAACGCAGCGGGCGCGCCGGCTGGATGGCGCGCAGGCGTGGGCGCACCGGAGCCAGCACCTCGTCCGTTGCCCCCCGGACCTCCAGCGAATCCACCATGCGCAGTATTTGCAGCACCTGCGCGTCGGCGGCGTTCGCCACGCCGCGGCGGACGTCCTTTATGGCCTGGGAGATCATCTGGAACGGCGCACGGCAAGCAGAAAAGGCGGTCTTCCTCGGCGGCGACACGCAGGAACAATCCGCTCCTCCGCATCGGCGGCGCGCGACGGTTCTGGCGCGGCCGGGGCTGCGGCTGGGCGCCGGAGCAGGCCTCTCATGCCGCCAGGCTCCTGATGCGCTCGTTGCGCGCCGTCAGGTTTACGGCCTGGCTGGGGTCGTGCACGGCCAGACCGGCGGCGTGGGCGGTGGGCGCGCGGGCATGCAGCCTGGCAAGCAGCGCAGGATCGCCGGCGAACCAGGCATCGGCCTCGGCGGGAACAGGGGGCAGCAGGAGGACGATCTCGGCCAGCGTGGCGGCCCGCTCCTCGTCCCCGCCGCAGGCGCGCCAGAGCAGGCAGACATGCTCCCACCCGTCAAGCAGCCAGTCCGGCTGGCTGACCGCCGCGTAAACGCTGGCTTGCGAGTCGGCCCACCTGCCAAGCAGGCCTGGCAGGTCCGCCAGGAGCTTGTTGCCTGCCTGCAGGGCCAGGCAGCCCGCCGCGTGCATGGCGCCGGCCGCTTCCATCACCTGAAGTGCCGCAGGGAAGCGAAGAGTGGATGTGAATCCCCGAC
>CAHJWU010000348.1 GCA_903643085.1 Rhodospirillales bacterium | reverse complement strand
AGGCGCGCAGGCGGGGCATGCGGTCGGCGAGCAGGTCGCCGAGCGTGTCCGGCAGGCGGGCTTCCTCGTGGCCGCGCAGCCAGGTGGCCGCGAGGTCAGGCCGGGCGGCGGCGATGCGGCCCAGCCCGAACGCGCGCTTGTTCATCTCGATCTCGGTGCGGTTCAGCTCGATGGCGCGCATGATGTTGTCCGCGTGCAGCGGGATCAGGCCGCGCTGCCAGGCGTAGCCGACCAGGAAGAGGTTGGCGCCCACCGCGTTGCCGAGCATCACCTGGGCGATGCGCGTGGCGTCTATGCTCATCACCCGCTCCTGGTCCGCGCGCGGCATCACACGGGCCAGAAGCGGGTCGAAGCTGAGGTCCAGGTCCGCATCGCGGGCGAAACTGGCGTTCGGCGAGACGAAGCGGTTGAGCAGCACCGCGCTGCGGCCGTGGCCCAGCTTGGCCAGCGTCTCTGGTATGGCCACCACCATCGGGTCGGCGCCGATCACCAGGTCCACGTCGCCGTTGGGGATGCGCGGCGAGTGGCGTTCGGCGCCGTCGCCGAACCGGAGGTGGCTGGTGACCGAGCCGTTGCGCTGGGCGAGGCCGGAATTGTCCAGCACCGTCAGCAGCAGGCCTTCGAGGTGGGCGGCCATGCCAAGCAGGGCGGCGACCGTCACCACCCCCTGCCCGCCTATGCCGGCCAGCAGCATGTTGTAGACCTCGCCGATGCGCGGGAGCGCGGGCTCGGGCAGGCCGGCGATGAGGGAGTGTTCGCCGGCCAGCGGGTCCGCCGCGTCGCCTTCGGCTTCCGGGCGGGCGCGTACGCGTCCGCCCTTTATCGTGATGAAGCTGGGGCAGAGGCCTTTGACGCAGGAGAAATCCTTGTTGCACACCGTCTGGTTGATCCGGCGCTTGCGGCCCAGGACGGTCTCCAGCGGCTCGATGGCGATGCAGTTGGACTGCACCCCGCAATCGCCGCAGCCCTCGCAGACGTCAGGGTGGATGAAGATGCGCTCGTCGGGATCGCGCAGGGTGCCACGCTTGCGCATGCGCCGGCTCTCGGTCGCACAGGCCTGTTCGTAGATGATGGCGCTCACGCCGTCATAGCCGCGCAGTTCGCGCTGCACGGCGTCGAGGTCCTCGCGTGGGTGGAAGGTGACCAGGCCAGGGTAGTCCGCGCGGTCGTGGCGGGCGACGTCGTCGCTGACCAGGGCCACGCGCTGGCAGCCTTCCGCGGTGAGCTGGGCCGCCACGTGCGGGCCGGTGACCTGGCCTGCGAACTGCTCGCCTTCCACGGTCTGCCCGCCGGTCATGGCGATCGCGCCGTTCAGCAGGATCTTGTAGGTGATGCGCGATTTCGCGGCGATGGCGGCGCGCACGGCCAGCAGGCCGGAATGGAAGTAGGTGCCGTCGCCCAGGTTCTGGAACATGTGCGGCGTGTCGGTGAACGGCGCCTGGCCGATCCATTGCGCGCCCTCGCCGCCCATGTGGGTGGCAGGCATCGTGTGCCGCTCGGGCATGTTGGCGGCCATGATGTGGCAGCCGATGCCGGCCCCGGCGATCGAGCCGTCAGGCACCACGGTGGAGGTGTTGTGCGGGCAGCCGGCGCAGAAGCTCGGCGGCCGCAGCAGATCCTTCACGCCGAAGGAGATGGTGGGTATGCCGGTCTCCAGCTTCTTGATGGCGGCGAAGCGGGCGCGCAGCGCGTCGTCCTCTATGCGGCCGCGCAGGCGCCCGGCGATCACGTGCAGCAGCAGGTCCGGGTCCAGCTCGCCCACTTCGCGTAGCAGCGGGCGCGCGTTCTCGTCCAGCTTGCCGGTCAGCCGCGGGCGCAGATGCGCCGGCTGGTTGTAGAGGATGGTGGAGATCTGGTCCTCGATAATCGGGTGCTTCTCCTCCACCACGAAGATCTCCTCGCAGGTGGCGGCGAACGCGCGCAGGCGCTCGGGCTCAAGCGGCCACACCATGCCCACCTTGTAGACGGCGATGCCCAGCTCCGTGCAGCGCGCCTCGGTCAGCCCCAGGCCGCGCAGCGCCTCTATCACGTCCAGGTAAGCCTTGCCCGTGCTGACCAGGCCAAGGCGGTTGCGCGGCGCCGCACCCCAGGCGAGGCGATCGAGGTTGTTGGCGCGCACCCAGGCCTGGGCGGCGGGGTGGCGCTGCTCGAAGTGGCGCGCCTCCACCTCAAGGGCGCTGCCGTTGCGGGCGCGCAGTCCGAGGCCGCCCTCCGGCACGGCGAAATCCGTGGGCAGGACGAACGCGAGCGTGTCCATGTCGGCGGGGATCGAGGCGCCGCCCTCCACCGTGTCGGTCAGCGCCTTCATGCCGACCCAGCAGCCGCTGTAGCGGCTCATCGCCCAGGCGGACAGGCCGTAGCTGACGAGCTCTTCCACCGTGGACGGGTTGAGCACGGGCATGCCGAAGTGGATCAAGGCGAGGTCGCTCTGGTGCGCCAGCGTGGAGGAGCGCGCGCCGTGGTCGTCGCCGCACAGCGCGATGGCGCCGCCGAGCGCGGGCGTGCCAGCGTAGCTGGCGTGTTTCAGCACGTCCGCGGAGCGGTCCACGCCAGGACCCTTGCCGTACCACAGGCCGAACACGCCGTCCTGCTTCGGGTTGGGCAGCAGGCCCACGGATTGCGAGCCCCACACCGCGGTGGCGGCGAGATCCTCGTTTATGCCCGGCTGGAAGACGATGTCATGCGCGTCGAGGTGTTTCTTGGCGCTCCACAGCGCCAGGTCGTAGCCGCCCAGCGGGCTGCCGCGGTAGCCGCTGATGAAGCCGGCGGTGCGCAGGCCGGCCGCGCGGTC
>CAHJWU010000347.1 GCA_903643085.1 Rhodospirillales bacterium | reverse complement strand
AAGCAGACAGCATAGTTGCCGACGCGGCCGAGGCGGCCGATGGCATCCTGCAGGGCGGCGTCACTTGGGAAGACGCCCTGGACCTCCTGGATCGTGTTGCTGATGGTGGGGCTTGCGGCCTGGTTCAGGGGCTGGTCGGACATGAGGCGGGTCCTGCTGTTTGGCGTTGAACGCCTGATGGCGGGCAAGGGCGCAGGCAAGCGGTTGTTTTTTGAAGAAAAAACGCAAAAAACTTTCGGTCCGGCCGTCGCGCCGTGCGGATGGTCCGCGACTATGCTGTCTGCTTTTTCTCGAAGACGGCTTTTCCTGCTTACCTGACGCGCTGGTAGCGGGCGCGGGTGCCGCGTTCGATGGCGCTGATGACCAGGGTGTCCAGCTTGAGTTCGGTGCCGATGAACTCGAGCATCTGCAGGATGGCCTGGCCGCTTATGCGGTCTGCGGCGACGATCTCGCAGGCCAGGGTGTAGGCGGTCTCGCGCAAGCGGGGTTCGAGGGTTTCGCGTATCAGGCGGCCGGCATGGGCGAGGCCGTCCTCTTCCTGGAGCAGAGAGAGGGTGGCGTCTATGGCGTGCTGAAGCTGCTCCTGGGCGAAGCCTTCGAAGGCGGGCAGGGTTTGCACGAGGGTGGCCATGACGCCGATCTCGCGGTCGGTGATGCCGCGCGTCTCCGCGGCGCCCACGAGCACCATGGTGCAGACGAGGGCTTCCTGCGGATCGAGTTCGGTGCGGGCGAGCATGGGCCTCCTCGTTGCTTCGGAATGCGGCGGACCCTGCCTCGGGTTGGGAGCGAGATCAACCCGTGGGCGCGTGGCCTAGGCCGCCTGATCGCGTGGCCAGCGGTCCGGCGGCGCTGGTTCAAGGTGGGCTGGTTCGAGGCGGGCTGGTTTGGGGTGGGCTGGTTCGAGGAGAGCGCCGAGGTCCGGCGGGAGGGAGGCCAGATCCGGCGCTATGCCGAGGGCCAGGCAGGCGCGGGCGAAATGGGCGGAGAGCGCATCGTCGGGGAAAGCGGAGAGCGTGTCCTCGATGATGTCGCCGAAGGTCTGCTGGAGTTGCCAGCTATCGGCGTGATCGTCCGTCAGGTGGGTGAGGGCGTCTTCCAGCGTGCCACGGTCCAGGGCGCCGCGGAACTCTGCCAGCTTGCGGTCCGTGCTGGCGGTGTCTGGCGCGGCGGCGGTGGCGAGACGGGCGAAGGCGTTGCTGGCGAGGCGGGCTTCGAGGGTCACGGCCTGGCGCACGCCGGCGGCGAGGCGGCTGAAGGTGAGGTCCGGGTCGCGCGGCGGCGGTGTCTGCGACGCTTGGGTGCTGGCGGCGGTGGCCTGCTCGTGGGCGTACAGCGCGCGCTCGGCGGCGGCCCTGGCGAGCTTCATGCCGAGGTCAATGAGTTCCTGGCAGACGGAGAGGTGGCGCGTGCGGCGCTGCGCTTCGTCCGGGCATGGAGGGGTGGTGGCGTTCAGGGTGGCGGCCTTTGGGTGCTGCGGAACATAAGTAGAACACGGGTGCAGGGTGGGCAAGCTTTTCCTGGGTTGGGGAGTGTTTGCGTCGGGGCATTTCGAAGCGGCAATCGGTGTGGTGCAAACTTTCCGGATTTCGTTGCCTGCCTGGAGCAGGCCAGGAGAAGCAGACGCTGTCGCGATCGATGCTGCGGTCGCCGCGTTTGACGTCAACTGCCGCGCAAATGCGCCTTATGCGCCGGGCCGGGCTGCTGACGACCGGACCGGTTTCGACTGATTCACGAAGCCAGGTTGCCGTGAAGGATCTCAGGCGGCGAGTTTCGGCGGATGCTGATCATACATGCCGCGCGTTTTGGGTTCGGTCCGCGCGTACAGGCGTGCCTTGATTCTATTCTGCTCCTGTAGCGTGTTGCCGGCGCCTGCTGCAATTTTCGACTGTGCCATGCAGATGCGAGGCTGAGGAGAGTCAGAGCTTTTTCGGGAGATCGCCCTGGCTTGTTCTACGGCGTGATCACGTCCGAGTGGCAATGCGAACAGAACATGTTACCCACAGAGCGAGGCCGCACACCACGGACAGGGCGCCGACACCGAACCTGGCTGGCACGAGCATGTTCAGAAGGCCGGCGACAATCATCGTCGCAGCCGTTGCGTTGTAGAATGGCGCGGGCAGGCGCCACGCCATGGGAAGAAAATGCAGCCCTACAAAGACTGCGATTGCGGCCGGGATGAAAGTGCCGCGGCCGATATTGGCAAGTACAGGAGCCGTGAGGGTGATTCCGACCGCCTCGATCGCGATACATTCCTGCATGATCCTGCCCACCCGCTTCTCTTCGACTGCCGAGCGCGACGGCACGTTGCGGAAGGTGGCGCGGGCTGCCAGGCAGACGGCTGCCGAGATGAGCGGGGGCACGGCGAACCAGGCGGGTGGCGCCTGAGTCAGCCAGACACCGAGATCGCACCAGATTGCGGCCATAATTGCGAGCACGATCACACCGGTCAGCATATTACGATCCAGCAGGTGGGAGCGGTTGGTCAATCGTAGGTCATTACGCCTGGCTCCGATCGCCGTGCAAGGCCGGGACGAAGGCATGCTCTGATACCGACACGCGAGAGTCTTACGGAGCTGTTGGCTTGTAGTGAGGCCAGGGGCGTCGTGCGCAGTACGTTGTCGCGTGACGGGGCTTAGAGGCTTCAGACTCCCATCTGCAAGGCAGGCTGAAGACAGGTTCTAAGGACGACTGTCCTTAGCGGGGTCCAGGGGCAGAGTAAGCGTCCGAGGTCGACACGCTGACGGCAGCGCGGATTTCTGCTGTTCCGGGTGGCTCACGGACAGGGTCGCAAG
>CAHJWU010000346.1 GCA_903643085.1 Rhodospirillales bacterium | reverse complement strand
ACGATGTGGGTGGTGATGCGGACGGTGTCGGCGTCCATCCGGTCCGCGGCCAGCCGGCAAGCCTCGCCGAAGCCCACCACGAGCGGGGTGGGTATCGTGCCGGACCGCAGGCCGCGCTCCTGGCCGCCGCCGGAGAACAGCGGCGCCAGGCGGGTGCGCGGGCGCCGGCGGACGTAGAGCGCACCGATGCCCTTCGGACCATACAGCTTGTGGGCGCTGATGGAGGCCAGGTGGATGCCCAGGACGCCCATGCTGACAGGGAGGCGGCCGGCAGCCTGGGCCAGGTCGGAATGCATGAGCGCGCCGGCCTCGCCGGCCAGAGCTGCGATCCCTGCGATGTCCTGCAGGACGCCGGTCTCGTTGTTGGCCGCCATCACGCTGACGAGGAGGGTGGGCGTCCGCAGGGCGTCACGCAACGCCTGCAGGTCCAGGAGGCCTGTGGGTCCGACTGGGAGCACCACCGGCTCGAAGCCCTCGGCGGCCAGATCGGCCACGCTGGCCATGACGCATTTGTGTTCGGTGGCCACGGTGACGATCCGTCGCGGCCCGTTCCGGCCGGCGTGGCGCGCGGCGCCCTTGATGGCGAGGTTGTTGGCCTCGGTAGCGCCGGAGGTGAGGACGATCTCGCGCGGGTCCGCGCCGATCAGCCCGGCCACGTGCGCGCGGGCGACCCGCACGGCCTCGGCGGCTTGCTGGCCCATCTCGTGCTCGGCGCTGTGCGGATTGCCGTAATGCTCGGTGAACCACGGCAGCATCGCGGCGACCACGTCCGGGTCGCAGCGGGTGGTGGCCTGGTTGTCGAGGTAGATCATGGAACGCCGCCTTCGGGCTTGGTCGCTACTCGCGTCGCCGGTGCGTGCAGGTCTCTTCGGAAAAGCCTGCTTCTTCAAAGTGACAAGCAACAGCTTTGGTCCATGCTGTCGCGAAGTTTGACGGGTGCGTGTCAACCGGACGCAGGCGAGAGGAAAAACAACTGCCGCTTGCCCGGATTTTCCGGTTCCGACAAACACCGGCCATGTTTCAACAGGCCTCCGCAAATTGCCTGCTCCGCGGGCGATTTCAAGGATCATCGCACAAGGCCCGGCGATGACCGGTCCGGCCGGTCTGCCCGGCCCAAATACGCGAGGCTGGCCGCGCGTGCCCCTGCTGTGCTGTGCCGCATTCCTGCTGGTCACGCTCGTCGCGTGCCTGCTGCCGCCAGCAATGCTGCAACCGGTGTTCGGCCCGCCGACATGGACGCCGGCCGCGCTGATGCCGCATGTCGCCGACCGCTTCTTCACCTGGGACGCGGGTTGGTACGACAGCATCGCCACGCGGGGCTACGGCTGGGCCGGTGCCGGACATGGCGAACAGAACATCGCCTTCATGCCGCTGTGGCCCTTGGTCCTGCGGGGCATCTACGCCCTGTCCGGTCATGGCGCCGTCGGGCGCGCGGCGGTCGTGGCGGTCACGGCCTCCCTGGCCTGCTTGTCCATATTGCTGTTCGGACGGCTGGCCGTCCGGGTGCTGCCGACCCGCCAGGCGGCAGGCTGGGCCACGGCTTTCTACGCGCTCAGCCCGGCCGCCAGTTTCATGCTGCAATCCTACCCTACCGCGCTGATGAACTGCCTGGCGACCGCGTGCCTGCTGGCCATCACCCGGCGGCGCTACGGGACCGCTGCCGTGGTCGCTGGCCTGGCCACGGCGGCCGGCCCTCTGATGGCCGCCCTGTCCGTCACGGTCATCCTGGCGGTGCTGCTCGATCCGGACTGGCGCGCGCGGCCGGTGCTGTTCGGCCGCAGGCCGGCGCTGCCCTGGCGCGCTGCCGCAATGCTCGTGGCGGGCCTGTCCGGCTGGGGTCTGGCGGTGTTCCTGCTATGGTCCTGGGCGGCCCTGGGAGACCCGCTCGCCTTCGTGGCCGCCCAGTCGGCCTGGGTTCACCCCCTGCCTTTCGCCCACCGCCTGTGGACGTTCGTGCGTCTGGAACTGGTGCTGCCGGGGCTGTGGGACGCGGCCCGGAAGCTGCGGGACACGCTCTTGCTGCTCAGGCAGGGTGGCGCGCCGGAAGCGCAGAAGGACTGGGAATACGCGTTGTCTCTGGTCGGCATCGCCGGCTACCTCGGGTGCAGCCTGGTGGCGCTCGGGCTGCGTCCGCGCCTTCTCGGATTCTTCGGCTGGTTCCTCACCACGGCCTATGTCTGGTTGATCGCAACCAACCTTGAAGGGTATGGCGGCCTGCGCCTGATCTATGCGGCGAGCCCTGCCAGCCTGGGCGCGGCATTGCTTCTCCACAGACGGCCGCGGGTGGCTGGCGCGGCGCTCGTGGCGTCGGGTTTGCTACTGCTGCTGCAGACCTGCCTTTCCTTTGCCGGCTACTGGGTGGTCTGACGGCGCGGGAGTCTGACTTCGATCCGGGCTGGCAAATCCTACAGGCGCTAGGCAACAGGCGACACGCCTGTTCGCTCAAGCCGCTTGCCTGATCGCATACGCGGCGGCAAACCGCTCCACGTCGGCGTCGGTGGCGTTCCAGGGCAGCGACACGCGGATCGCGCAGCCGGCCAGCGCCTCCAGTCCCATCGCCCGCAGGACGTGGCTGGCGGCAACCTTGCCGGAACTGCACGCCGCCCCGGCCGAGACCGCCACGCCGGCCAGGTCAAGGGCGATCACCTGCGTGTCCGCGCGCATCCCGGGTCGGGCAAGGCAGGTGGTGTTCGGCAGGCGTGGGCCGGCGCCTATGACGATGGCACCGGCACGGCAGGCTGCCTGCTCGGCGCGGTCCCGCAGCGCAGCCAGATGGCCGGCGTCGCCTGCGGCTTG
>CAHJWU010000345.1 GCA_903643085.1 Rhodospirillales bacterium | reverse complement strand
GCAGGCGGCGCAATTCGCAGCGGGCCGCCCGCCTGATCAGCCCGGTGCCTCCGCCGCCGGTGAACGCGGCGCCACCAGCTCCCGCAAATGCCGGGCGTGGCTGCGGCACGAGCCGGCCGCCCGCCAGGTAGAACAGCGCCAGCACGCCGCCGGCGAGCGAAGTGCCGATCACCAGCGTGGGCACCATGGCCGGCGCCACCACGATTGCGGTGCTGCCGAGCAGCTTCACGTCGGCGCCGCCCATCCAGCCCATGCGCCAGAAGAGATAAGTGGCGGCGAACACGGCGGTCCCGCAGCCCACGCCCGGCAACAAATCATGCTGCAGCAGGCGGAGCAGAAGGCCCAGGGCAAGCAGCGCCAGGGAGACGTGATTGGGTACGGTGCGGAATCCCAGATCGTGCAGCGCCGCGAAAGCCAGGAGCGCCGCGCTGGCCAGGAACAGGATCAGGATTGGGGCGGACTGGGGCACGGCGAAACCCTTATTGTCGTCGCGCAACGGTTGATTGCCTACCGGAGGCGCCGGTCAGCCGAGAAGCGAGACGAAAAAGAAATGAACGGGGAAGAAATCACCGAAGGAAAGAAGACGGAAGTAATGTCGGCAGACATTGCGGAAAGTATGTGTCAGCTTTGCAACAGTCCCGACTGTGAGATGCGCACGCGATGGGCCGGGCCCGAGGTTGGCAGATGCCGCCCCAGGCCCGTCTGGCGGTCAGATAGCGGTCGAGACGTTGGTGAACAGCGTGGTCAGGGTCTTGCCGAAATTGCCGAAGATGGTGACCAGCACCAGGCCGAGAATGCTGGCGATAATGCCGTATTCGAGTGCGGTGACGGCGCGGCGGTCGGCCTTGAAGGTGAGCGCGCGTACGATGAGCTTGTCCATTTCTAGTCTCCATGTGTGCGCGGAGCAGAAGTGCCCGCGTTGCTAGTTTCGCATCAGTGACTTCGTGTGCTGGTGAGACGCCGTTTGTAGGCTGGCGTGCTGCATTCGTAACGTTTTATAATGCGACAGTCAATCTCAAAATTACACTCACCCTGACGTAATCGGTTCCTAATTATAGACCAAACCTCTAAAAAATGGTTAAGCTGCAACTTGAGGCTGTTTTCTTGCGGTAATCGACGGAATTGTATCACGTTTCAGTGAGAAACGTTAATCAAAACGGTTCATTAACCGTCTGGCTTTTCATTTCTTAGGCGTTACCGACAGTCTGTGTGAGCGAGCCCGTTGCGAAAGGCGCGCCGCTTTTACCCTGTTCATCGACGGCCGGCTCTGATGGGCGACGGCCGTCCGGACGGAAGGGCTATTGTGCGCGGCCGATGGACCGGACCGATAACACCAGCAAAATGGGGGCAACGGCGACGCCGACCGCCAACCGGAACCCCGCGGCCGCCGGAAAAGCCATCAGAGACAGCAACATGCAGCAGGCAAGCCAGCCAGCCAGCGAGGCGGGCTGCCCGTGGCCGGACGGCGGTCTCGCGTCGCGTGCCGCCCGCACCAGCCAGGCCGCCGCCACGCCTGCCATGACCAGATCATAGAACAGCAGGAACGGCATCGCCGCAATCGCGGCAGCCACCAGAACGGCGTTCGCGGCAGCCGGGCTGACGCGCTCTGGCCGCCTGCTCCACGCCCAGAGCACGCAGCAGGCTGCCACCGCGCTCAGACCGGCCTGGAAGAGCCAGCCATACGACGCCGACACGCCGGCGAGTCGCGCCGCGCCGGCCAAGTCCACGTGACCAGCCAGTGTGATCCCTGTCTCGACTGTCTGCCGCGCCTGAATCGCCATGCCGAAGAACGCGCGCCACGTGGCCACGCCGAACAGCGCCACCGAGACCGCAGTGAGCATGGCCGCGGACAGCGCCGCCCCGAGCACCGCCCGCCAGCGCCTGCCTGCCAGCAGGGCCACCGGAACGAGCAACCCGAAATGCGGCTTAAAGCACAACGCGCCGAGCAGCGCGCCACCTGCGACGGGCCGCCGTTGCAACAGCAGCGTGCCGCCTGCCATGAGTCCCGCCGAGAGAAACGAGTTCTGCCCCCAGCCCAGCGCCCACCAGACGGCGGGTATGGCGGCAAGGCAGCCGGCCGCCGTGGCGCCGCCGCCGGCGATACGGGTGGTCAGCAGCAGCCAGCCCATGGCGGTGACCGCCTCGAATAGGACGAAGCCGGCAAGATATGGCAGCTTGGCCAGCGGCGCGCAGACCAGGAGGAACACCGGCGGGTAGAGGAAACGCTTCTCCTCCACGCCAGGGGCGATCACCGCCTCCTCGATCCTGCGGTGCGCCGCCGGGTCGTAGGCGTCCCCGGCGCGGCCGAGATCGGCCAGCAATCCTGCGGCGTAGAAACTGGCGAAATCCGTGGTCGTCGGCGGGTCGGGCATCGGCACGAAGGCGCCATGCGAACCGGCGATGAAGAAGATCAGCCCGCACGCCTGGATAAGGACGGCAAGCCTGGCGATCTTCGGCAAGTGGGCGATCACCCGGCTTCCGAGCATCATGCCACGCCAGTCCGCACCGGTGGCCGACGGGCAAAAGCAAGGCTATCTTTCCTGGAGAGCAAGAAGCTTGCGTCTCTCCGCTGCGTCAGCCCCCTCGCGCGTCCGGCGGCACCCGATTGCCGCACATGCGGGGGAGCAAAAGTTTTGTGGTCTTTTTCAAAAAAGGACTGCTTGCCTTGCATGGGTCAGCCCAAAAGCGGGTGATGACCGGCGCGGCTGCGCGCCGGGACGACCGCCAGCAGCCCCGACATCGCCAACCGGCTGGCTGGCACGCCTGCCAGCGCCAGCACACGCGCTGACGCCGCCCGGCGGCGGGAA
>CAHJWU010000344.1 GCA_903643085.1 Rhodospirillales bacterium | reverse complement strand
GACCGTCCTGCTGGCCGGCGGCGCGCTGTTCCTCAAGGGTGGCGCGCAGTGGCTTGAGGTGCAGCGGCAGAACATCGGCGCCGCCGCGCTGGCGGGTGGGCAGGACCTGGCGGTGGCGGGCGACGCGCCGGGCATACTCCAGCTTGCCCGCACCCGCTATTTGATCGCGCGCGGCCAACTGGACGGCGCGCAGGCGATCGCCGATCGCATGGCGGGGGGCGGCGCCACGCGCGAGCGGGCGGAGGCGCTGTATGCCGTCGGCAACGCGCACATGCGGCAGGCCCTGTCGCTGTTCAGGACCGTGCCGTATCGCAAGGTGGCGCCGCTCCTGAGCCTGGCGAAAGCCGAGTACCGCCAGGCGATAGAGATCGATCCGGACGACTGGGACGCGCGCTACAACTACACGCTGGCCGCCGCCCTGGTGCGCGACACCGAGGCCGCCGAGCCCACAGCCAGCGACGAGATGGCGCATGAGCGGGCGACCTGGCCCGACATCCCCGGCGCTCCCAACGGCATGCCGTGACGGCCTGGCGCGAGCGCGGCTTCCTGCTCCGGGCGGCTTGCCTGCTCGTGCTGCTCGCAGGCCTGCTGGCGCCGCCTGTCGCCGTCCTGCGCCCCGTCTTCACGGTGGTCGCCGTGCTCGACATCACGCTCAGCATGAACGTGCGCGACCAGATGCTCGACGGTGCCCCGGCGAGCCGGATCGCGATGGAGAAGCGCGCGGCCGGGCAGCTGCTGGCGCGGCTCCCCTGCGGCTCGCGTTTCGGGCTGGCGATCTTCGTTGAACGCCAGCCGTTCCTGCTGTTCGAGCCGGTCGAGGCTTGCGAGAACTTCCCGGCGCTTGACGCGGAGGTCGGCGCCATCGACTGGCGCATGGGCTGGGATTCGGAGAGCCACATCAGCGATGCCCTGCTGGGCTCGTTGCGCCTGGCGCGTCATCTCGGCGCGGACCTGGTGTTCATGACAGACGGACAGGAAACGCCGCCGCTGGCCTGGGAGGGCGCTGCGGATTTTTCCGGCGTGCGCGGCGCCGTCCATGGGCTGATACTGGGCGTGGGCGGCGCGGCGTTCTCGCCGATACCGAAATACGACACCTACGGCCGCGAGACCGGCACCTATCGCGCGGGCGACGTGCCCAGCGAGACCGCCGGCCTGTTCCGCGGGCGCGAGCACCTCTCGGCGGTGGACGCGCCGCACCTCGCCGGCCTGGCCGCCGACACCGGGCTTGCCTACCGGCACCTCGATGGGCCGGACGGGGTCTTTGCAGCCTATAGCGAGCAGGCCAGTCCGGCCCTGCGGCGGGAGCGTATGCGGCTGGGCTGGGTCGCGGGGTGTCTCGCGCTGCCCCTGGCGCTCGCCGCGATGCTGCCGCCGCGGGCGGGTATCAGGGCAGACAAGAGACGCCTTTTTTGAAAAGCAGCGAAAAGCTTGTCCGTCCGCATGTGCTGCCGCCGGTGCAGACGCGGGGAGACGGAAGTTTTTTGGCCGGTTTCCTAAAAAGGGGCTGCTTGCCTCGCCTTGGCTCCTCTAAATGCGCCTGGCCCTGCCGCGCCCGGTCGTGGTCGGGGGGCGAACACAGCAAGGACAGAGGCAGCCATGAGCGATGTTTCCACCCAATTGAAGGAGCCGACCTCGCGTGCGCTGCCTGATGCCGGCCGCCTGCCCCAGGCGGCGTACCAGCCCGTGCTCACCGGGCAGCCGGCACTGGTGACGGGGGCCAATTCCGGCATAGGCAAGGCCGTGGCCCTCGGGCTGGCCAGAGCAGGCGCGGACGTCGCGGTGAATTACGTCAGCCATCCCGAGACCGCCGACGAAGTCGCCCACGCGATAGAGGCGATGGGCCGCAAGGCGATCGTGCTGCGTGCCGACATCAGCAAGGAAGACGAGGTGGAGGCGATGTTCGCCGCCGCCATCAGGCAGTTTGGCACCCTGCACATCTCCGTCAGCAACGCCGGATTGCAGCGCGATTCCGCGTTCCTCGAGATGACGATGGAGCAGTGGGACACCGTAATCGGCGTGAACCTGACCGGACAGTTCCTGTGCACGCGCGCCGCTGCACGGGAGTTCGTGCGACGCGGCGTGGTGCCGTCCGTCTCGCAGGCGGCTGGCAAGCTGATCTGCATGAGCTCCGTGCATCAGGTCATCGCCTGGGCGGGCCACGTGAACTACGCCACCTCCAAGGGCGGCATCAACATGATGATGCAGAGCATCGCCCAGGAGCTGGCGCCGCATTTCGTCAGGGTGAACAGCATCGCGCCTGGGGCCATACGCACGCCGATCAACACGACCGCCTGGAACACGGAGAAGGCCTATTCCGACCTGATGACGCTGGTGCCTTACAAGCGCATCGGCGAACCCGACGACATCGCGCAGGCCGCGGTGTGGCTGGCATCCGACGCCTCGGATTACGTGACGGGCACCACGCTGTTCGTCGATGGCGGGATGACGCTCTATCCCGGCTTCGCCACGGGCGGCTGAGAGCGTCGCCCTGCCTGGGACCTGCAAGGATGGGCTCTGCCCAAACCCGCCGGGGCCTAGAGGCCCCGGACCCCCATTTCTTAGAGTCCGTTTGAAACGCGCCCCGGCGGCCATCTGACGCGCTTTCGCTGTGCTCCGATGCTCATTGCCCAGCGGCAATTCCGCTTCGGTGCTCGCGAAAACGCGCCAGCTGACCGGCCAGGCCACGTTTTCAAACAGACTCTTAGCCGGGTCCGGAAGCATCACGATCAGCAGCCAACCGGACCGGCCGGCGACAGCGGAGCAAAAGTTTTTTGCTTCTTTTTTTCAAAAAAGAAGGCCTTGCCTGCCTTACCTGGGCCGGC
>CAHJWU010000343.1 GCA_903643085.1 Rhodospirillales bacterium | reverse complement strand
AGCAACCGCGGCAATGGCCGCCGCCGGCGTAGCCGTGCAGCCCGACTGCACCGCCCTGGCCCGCGCCGCCCCCCTGCTGATGACCAGCCTCGCGACCCCTGCGGCCCTGCATGCGACCGCCGCCGCCATCGCCGCCGCCAACGTGCCCCGCCGCGTCGTGATCGAGGTCAGCACGATGTCGCTGGACGACAAGCAAGCCTTCGCCGCGGCGCTGCCGGGCCACGCCGTGCTGGACTGTCCCATGAGCGGCACCGGCGCCCAGGCCGCCCGCCGCGACCTGGTGGTCTATGCCAGCGGCGAAACCTCGGAGATCGACTCCTTGCGCCCGTTCTTCGCCGACTTCACC
The DNA here is from genome assembly GCA_903643085.1 of Rhodospirillales bacterium. GTDB lineage: Bacteria > Pseudomonadota > Alphaproteobacteria > Acetobacterales > Acetobacteraceae > BOG-908. The sequence goes on along the minus strand of CAHJWU010000343.1, from coordinate 2,490 downwards.
CGCGCCGTGCACGACGTCGGCGCCTACGGCAACGGCAGCCGCATGAAGTTCGTCGCCAACCTGCTGGTCGCCATCCACAACGTCGCCGCGGCGGAGGCGATGGTCCTAGGCATGAAGGCCGGCCTGGACCCGCACAAGCTGGTGGAGCTGGTCGGCGCCGGCGTCGGCACCTCGCGGGTCTTCGACCTGCGTGCCCCGATGATGGCCGCCAACGCCTATGGCGACGCCACCATGAAGGTGTCGGTCTGGCAGAAGGACATGGCCGTCATCGGCGCCTATGCCGCCTCGCTCGGCGTGGCGACGCCGCTGCTGAGCGCCACCGTGCCGATCTACAACAGCGCGATGGCGACGGGCCACGCGGCCGACGACACGGCGGCCGTGTGCGACGTGCTGGGCCGGATGTCGGGGCTGGAGCGCTGACTTCTGCCTCCCGCAAAAGCCCTGTGCAGTGCGGACGACAGCACCTGGTCCACCTCAACACGCCTGGTCCACTTCAACGCGATAGACATTCAGGCAACTGATTGCATGGCGTCGCCTGCCATGCAGGCAACGCCAGGAGTGGACGGACCGGGATGACTGATCCCATGGCACGCGATCCGGCCCCGCGTCGTTGCGACGCGCCGCACCAGAGCAAACCTCTGTAGGTCTGCGCACAAATGGAAACGGAGCAGGCCTGCGCAGCCTGTCACACGGATGGCCCGCGGCCGTGCCAGGCCGCGCAAGCCTGCCTAGGGCCGTTCATACGCGGCTATCGTGGTCCGGAGCAGCGTCGCCATGTCACCCGTATTCACGTTCGTGTTCCTGACGTTCTGGTAGCAGACGCAGTAGCTCTTGCTGGCTGCAAGGCCGGTGACCTTCGCCGCATCAACCGTGAAGATCTCGGAAACCACCGCGGCTCCGGCGAGCCTGCCCGCGGTGATGGTTCCAAGGCCGACCTTGTCGTGCGTCAGCGCCGCATCCGGCAAGAAGTTCGGGACGTCCGTCCTGGTGATCCAGGACTGGTCCTTCCCGCCGTTCGCGCCGACCGCCCCGCTCATCCGGCGCCGCATCTCGCCGCAGGACCCCCGTTCAAGAACGCCATCAAGGGCGATCATCGTCAGCAGCCGCATCAGCGCGTCGCTGGTTGACGCGGCCGCCTCGCTCTTTCCAGCGTTGACCGTGTCAATCAGCACCCGCGGCAGCTTTCCATCGTAGGTCGTCGCCACCCAGAGGCCCTGGCCGGCGCTCGCGTCGAACAGGCCGGCGCTCGCCAGGGCGCCATTCAAGTAGCTGTAACGGACTCCCAGGACGCAGGCGGACGTCGGAGTGTTCTCGCCGTCGACGATCATGCCATTCAGGGCGCTTTCGATCGCCGGCGTAAAGTTGATCATCCAGGGGCCGCCCAGCTTCACGGCGCTGAACATGTCCCGGTAGCGGGGCGTGAGGTCACCCGATGAAAACGGGAGGCCCGGCACGGCCGCGACGATGCTGGGCGTAACGGTCGCCTCCAACTGCTTGAACAGGTCGTCGGCGTCCCTGGGCGATTTCGCCGCCGCGAAGCGCCGCACCATGTCGCGCAGGGCGAATGCTGCATAAAGCACGCCGACTTTCCCGGTGCTTGCGGTGTAGTGCTCCTCCGTGTCGCGGAATCCCGCAAACTTCACGGTGCTGGTCGAGCCGTTCGCCGAACCGATGTCGGCGATCGAGACCGGGGACGGAAAGCCGCCCACGGCAAGACTCCGGCTGGCGGCAGTCGCGGCGATGCTTGCGGTGAGCGCCGCCTGCAGCTTCGCATCCCGGACGAACACCAGGGAAGAAGCGGGCGGAAACACCGGCACAGGTGGAATCGTCATGTTGATACCCCTCCTTTGTCGCTTCTGCTCAGTCACGCCAAGTCGCCGGTGTGACCCTCGTGCTTGAAGGCTGCCAAGGCGCAGCACCAGGCTAGCTCGTCTGCCAGACCGTCTGAGCATACGGCCGGCACATGCAAATTCGATGATGAACCAGAACATTTCCCGCGCCGCGCCTTCAGCCTTGAGCCAGTGTCATTCGGCACTGCTAGCTGCCTTGAAAGCCCGGCCCGCGAGCAACCCGTTGATGAACCAAGGCCGCCGCTTTGCTCCTAGCAGAGTAGTGCCAAGCAGAGTGTGATGCAGCGCACCTGGGCCAAGCCCGGCCAAGCCAGCCCGACAACCTGGCCGTCGCCTGCAACGTGCGTGTCGCGACGCGGCCATGCGCCTTGCCGGCCGTCTCGGCGCAGGTCAGGTCAGGTCAGGCGGCGGATGTGCAGCTGAGGGAAAAGCCGCGAAACACCAGGGCGATCTCGGCTTTCAGCGTGGGCTGACTGTCCCCAACCGTGAGCTAGTGCCTCAGTTTGAATGTCGGCTTACGACCCTTCTCGGACCCTTAGCCACTTACCTCGGCTGCCCGGAACCGGACATCTGGTATTAGTTCTACACCGAAACATCGACCCGCCGTGGATGAAACCTGTGCCACTGTGCGCGTGCCCTT
>CAHJWU010000342.1 GCA_903643085.1 Rhodospirillales bacterium | reverse complement strand
GGCGTGGCCGTAGCGCGCGACCAGGCGGCCGGCGAGTGGATCGGCCTGATGCACAGCAGCGCGCGCGGCACGGAGATGCTGCGGGCCGAGCTGGCGGCGATGCAGGCGGACGGCACGCTGGCGCAGGCCGACCTGCTGGCGGTGCTCGCCCGGCTGAACTCGCAGTGCGCGGTGGCGGTACACTACATCGCCGGCCATTGGCTGGACGTGGACACGCTGACGGACCTGGCAGACGCGCGGAACTTCCCCTGATGCTGCAGGCGGGCGCGGTCCTGCAGGCGGCAGGCGCGTCAGGGTTCAGCTTCTACACCGGCGTGCCGTGCAGCTTCCTCACCCCGCTGATCAACCGGGTGGCCAGCGACCGCTCGCTGCGTTACGTGGCCGCGGCCAGCGAAGGCGAGGCGGTGGCCATCGCCGCCGGCGCCTGGCTCGCCGGCCGGCAGACCGTGGTGATGTGCCAGAACTCCGGCCTGGGCAACGCGGTCAACCCGCTGACCTCGCTCAACGCCCCGTTCCGCATACCCACGCTGCTCATCGTCACCTGGCGCGGCCAGCCCGGCCTGGCGGACGAGCCGCAGCACGCGCTTATGGGCGAGATCACCCAGGACCTGCTGGCACTCCTGCGTCTCGGCCAGGCCCCGTTCCCGCAGACCGAAGCGGCCCTCGGCCCCGGCTTCGCCCAGGCGCACGCGGAGATGGACCGGACCGGCCTGCCGTTCGCCTTCGTCCTGCGGAAAGGCGCCCTCGCCGACGAGGTGCTCGACGAGCCGCCCCGCTTGCCGCCGCCGCCCGGCAGCCGCACCGACCTTTGCGCGCACGGCCCGCGCCCGGCCAGGGCCGCCATACTGGAACGCCTGCTCGCTCTGGCCCCCGCAGACGCGCCGGTCATCGCCACCACAGGCAAGACCGGCCGCGAACTGTTCACCCTGCAGGACCGCGCGCAGCACCTCTACCAGGTGGGCGCGATGGGCGGCGCCGCTCCCATGGCCCTGGGCCTGGCGCTGGCCACCGGCCGCCGCACGATCGTGCTGGATGGCGACGGCGCCGCGCTGATGAAGCTCGGCGCCATGGCCACCATCGGCGCCTACCAGCCGCCCGGCCTGCTGCACGTGCTGCTGGATAACGGCGTGCACGATTCCACCGGCGGCCAGGCGACCGTCTCCGCCAGCGTCGATTTCGCCGGCGTGGCGCTGTCCTGCGGCTACGCGCAGGCTTTTTCCTGTGATTCGGACACGGGTTTTGCCGCCGCATTCGCCTCGGCTCTCGGGTCGCGCGGTCCGGTCCTGCTGCATGTGCGCATACGGCCGGGCTCGATGGCGAAGCTCGGGCGGCCGACGGTGGCGCCGCATGAGGTGGCGCGGCGGTTGCGGGATTTTGTGCTGGCGGCGGCTTGAGTGGCAGGAAGCAAGCAGTTCTTTTTTGAAAAAAAGAACCAAAAGACTTTTGTCTCTGTTGCGTGGTTGTTGTGGAGACGTGTCGTTTCAGGTGGTCGCAATGGTTGCCTGGGCGATCTCGGCCAAGTGGTCAGCCATTACGGACACCTAGGTATGCGGCTATACCTGAACGTCTTCGACGGGGCTGTCGTGGAAAGGAAGCAAGACCTTTTTCGGGAAAAAGAAGCAAAAAGCTTTTACCTGTGCTGTCGCGGAACGATGAAACGTGCGTTTCAGCGAGGCGCAACCGAGAAAATCGTTGATCTGCTCTGCGACACCGCCGCCAATCCGAAATACCCTGGGAGTCTCAACCAAACCTTTGCCCCACGCGCAAACACGCTCGCGAGGCGGCAAGCCGCAACACCCCGCGGCAGCGCAGACAAAAGCTTTTTGCTTTTTCTCGAAGAAGGCCTTGCTTCCCTACCGCCCAGCCATGAACGCATCCACCGCCGCCAGCGCACGCGCCATCTCCGCAGCCCCGATCGCGCCGATGCAACCGATGCGGAAACTCGGCTCCCGCGTGAGCTTGCCCGGATAGATCACCACGCCACGCGCCGCCAGGAACGCGTAGAACGCGTCGAAATCAAACCAGCCGCCGGACGGAATGCGAAACGTGACGATCACCGGCGCCTGATGCGTCGCATCGACATACGTGGTGAACCCATGCGCGCGCATTCCTGCGGTCAGCATCGCGCAATTGGCCTGGTAGCGGGCGTGCCGTGCCGCCACGCCACCCTCTTCCTCCAGCTGGTCCAGCGCGGACGCGAGTGCCGCCACCACCTGCACCGGCGGCGTGAAGCGCCATTGCTGGTTCGCCTCGAAGCCGCGCCACTGGGCGTGCAGGTCCAGGCTGAGGCTGACCGCGTTGCCCGCACAGCCACGCAGGTGTGCCAGGTCGGCTATGACGAAGCCCAGGCCTGGCACGCCCTCCAGCCCCTTGTTGGCCGAGCCGATCACCGCAATGCAGGGGGTGGCCTGCACGTCGATCGGCAGGGCGCCGAACGCGCTCATCGCGTCCAGGATCAGCCGCCGGCCCGCCTGGCGCACCGCATCGGCCACCTGCGCGAGCGGGTTGCGTATGCCGCTGGTGGTCTCGCAATGCACCAGCGCCACGTCGGTGAGCGCGGGGTCGGCCGCCAGCGCCGCGCGCACCTGGTCCGCCTGGATCGGCTGGTCCTCGGCCACCTCCAGCACGCGGCCCAGCCGGCCGATCCTGGCCGCCATGTCGGCGATGCGGCGTCCGTAGGCGCCATTGACCAGCACGAGCAGCCTGCCTTCGCGCGGCACCAGGCTCTGCACCGCGGCTTCCACCGCGAACGTGCCGGCGCCCTGTATTGGCACGGCGACGTGGCTGCCGGCGCCGCCGGCGAGGCCGGCCAGCCTGGCGCGGACGGATTCGCTCAGCGCGATGAAG
>CAHJWU010000341.1 GCA_903643085.1 Rhodospirillales bacterium | reverse complement strand
CCGCGCGCCTGGCGCCATGCTGCGGGCCGGCGCTGACGAAAGACGAGTGCCGCCTGCTGCGCGCGCTTGCCGCCGCGCAGGCCGGCGACGCGCCGTTGCTGGACAATTACCTCTATAAACTCGCGCTGGACCGCTGCTGCCGCGCCTGCCTGGCCGAAGGGGTCTGTTGCCTGGCCGCGGCGCTTTGCAACGCCGGGTTCTCGGTGCCTGTGTTGAACGGCGCGCTCATCGCACGTCTGGCGGCTGACGGACGGCAGGCGGTCCTTTTTTGAGGAGGACTCGATTTTCCTATATCAGCCGGGCTCGAGGATTTTTTGTAAGCAAGGCCTTCTTTTTTGCAAAAAAGAAGCAAAAAACTTTTGATTCCTGCGCGGGCTGAGCGGCCTCGCATTATCAGGAGGCACCCGGACGCCGCAGATGCGGGGAAGTAAAAGTTTTTTGGTCCTTTTTTTAAAAAAGGACTGCTTGCTTCGCTACACGCTCAACGCGGGCTGATGTTCTCCCCGAGAAACGCCGAAATATGCGTGTTGAGAAAAGCCCCGTCCTGCGGGCCGGCACCGGCCCCGGCCGGATGGCCCCAGAGCGAGGGTATCGGCAGCAGCGTACACTGCGGAATGAACTTCGCCTCGTAAGCCGCATCCTCCACCGGAAAATACAGATCCGTGGCGGAGGGCATGTACAGCACCGGCACCTTGATCGAACGCAGCGCGGCCTGCGTGTCGCCGCCGAACGGCCGCGTGCCGCCCACGTCATGCGCGCGCCAGGTGCGCATCTGCAGGATCAGGTTGTTGGCGTCCGCACCTTTGAAGAATTCGGTCTTGTACTTGTCGATCGCCTGCTGCAGTGTCGCGCCCTGCGCGACGTCGGCGCGCCACAGCTCGCGGCGCCACCATTCCTGGGAATACAGCCAGCCGAGCCAGACGAGCGCGGTGGCTTCGATACCGGCCACCGGCTCGGCGGTGTAGTCGCCGCCCTGGAACGCCGGGTCCAGCATGAGCGTGGCGATCTGCCCGTCCAGCCGGACGATGCCGTGGCCGTAGGTGCGCGCTGTGCCGGACGTGGCCACGATGCGGTCCATGAAATCCGGGTAGCTGACCGCCCACTGGAGCGCCTGCTGCGCGCCCATGGAGAAGCCGACCACCGCGCGCAGGTGGCGCACGTGCAACTGCTCGGTCAACAGGCGGTGCACGGCGTCCACGTTGTCGCGTATGGTGGTGACGGGAAAATGCGGACCATGGAACGGCGCCGGCGTGTTGCTGGGCGAGGACGAGCGGCCATTGCCGAACAGCTCGCTGGTGACCAGGAACAGTTTGCTAGGATCGAGCGCGCGGCCAGGACCGATCAGCCACTCGTAGCCGGTCATGTCCGCCATGTAGTGGGACGGCAGAAGCACCGCGTTGTCGCCGGCGGCGTTCAGCGCGCCGTAGGTGCCGTAGGTGACATGCGCCTGCGGCAGCACGGCGCCGCTTTCCGTGGCGAAGTCGTGCAGGATGAATTCGTGCTGTACCGGGGCTGCGGCGGCGGTGGAGATTGCGGCCGTGCAGGCCAGGGCGGTCAGGGTTTTCATGCTGCGCTCCGGTGTTGCGGACAGGCCTTGTTTTTGAGGAGATAAAGACTTCTGCTTCCCCGACGCTGCCGGAGCTTCAATGTTTTCAGGAGGCGTCCGGCCGCCGCAGAAGCGGCGAGCAAAAGTTTTGGCTTTTTTCCGAAAGTGAACCGCTTTCTTACGCCGGCATTGCCGCCAGCACCTCGGCCGCATGGCCCTCCACCTTGACCTTCGGCCAGGCACGCGCGATGCGCCCGTCCGCGCCGACCAGGAACGTGGACCGCTCGATGCCCATGTATTTCTTTCCGTACATGGATTTCTCCACCCACACGCCGTACGCCTCCGTCAGCGCGCCTGTCTCGTCCGAGGCCAGCGGAAACGCCAGGCCGTATTTCGCGGCGAACTTGTCGAGCGCGGCCACCGTATCACGCGAGACGCCGATCACCTCCAGGCCGAGCCTGCCCAGTTGCGGCAATGCTTCCTGAAACGCGCACGCCTCCTTGGTGCAGCCGGACGTATCGGCCTTCGGGTAGAAATACAGCACGTAGGGGCGGCCTTTCAGCGCCGCGGCGCTGACGTTGCGGCCGCGGCTGGCGGGAAGCTGGAAATCGGGGGCCTGGGCGCCTTCGGGCAAGCTCATCTTTGGGAACCTCGTTGTGTTATGGCGAAGAAGCAGAAACCTTTGCTGTCGGCGCCCTGCATACTCGCCCGCGCTGGTTCTGCAATCACCCAAGCCGGCAGAACCGGCCGCACCCTCAATGCAACCGTCAGGAAAAAAGTTTTTTGCTTCTTTTTTGCAAAAAGAAGGCCTTGCTTCCTTCATAGCAAGCCAACGTTCCTCACGAAAATCTCCCGAACTCGCCCGCCAAGCTCACCCAGATCCGCACCCCCGAGCGCCTGCGCCAGACGCGCCTCCACGGCCGCCGGAAGCACCGCCGGCACGGTGCGCCCCAAGGTGATGCGCAGCAGGCCCTGCACCGTACGCCAGGCGGCATCCGCCTGTATCAGCAGGGCGGCATCGCCCTCCGCCAGGAACCCGGCGAGCGCCAGGTTGGCCAGGGCGATGCGCGTGGTGGGCGAGAGCAGCTTCGGCGTGCGCGCGTGGCGGAGCTGGAGCGCCTGGGCGATGAACTCTATTTCGATGAGGCCGCCGGCGCGGTGCTTGACGTCCCATAAGGCGGGCCACTGAGCGGGCCGGGCGGCGGGGCGCGGCGCCTCGGCAAGCTGGCGCTTCCGCATGGCGAGCGTGTCGGCGATGGCCGAGTCCGGATCGCCCTGGGTCAGCGCGGCGGCGATCGCGGCGGC
>CAHJWU010000340.1 GCA_903643085.1 Rhodospirillales bacterium | reverse complement strand
CCGCCTCGATCCGCTCGCAGGCCGCCTCCAGCCTGTCCGTCCTGCGCGCGGCCAGCGCCACCGACGCGCCCGCCCTGACCAGCACCTGGGCGAAATGCAGCCCAAGCCCGCTGGAGGCGCCGGTTACCAGCGCCGTGCGGCCGTGCAGGTCCCACAGCCCGGCCGCGGCGACGGTCAATGTTGCGCCCGCGGCGGCTTCTTGATGCCGCGCAGATCGATGGTGCCCGGCTGCGCCCGGGGATCGACGCCGCTGGCGAAGATCGCGATCTTCTGCAATTTCTGCGACGTGCCTGTCGGCAGCTCCTGCATGAACAGATACCAGGCGGGAGTCTTGAAGTAGGCAAGCTGGGACATGCACCAGTCGAACAGAACACGGGCCGTCTCGGCCTCCGGCAGCTTGCCGGCCGCCTCTGCCTGCAGGACGACGCAGGCCATCACCTCTTCCTCCCGTATGTCGTCGGCGACAGCAATCACCGCGGCCTGCCTGACCTGCGGATGGGCGCACAGGCAGGCTTCCACCTCCGCGGCCGCGATGTTTTCGCCGGCGCGCCGGATGATGTTTTTCTTGCGGTCTAGAAAGTAGAACAGGCCGGTCTCGTCGCATACCGCCGTGTCGCCGGTGTGAAACCAGCCGCCCTGCCAGGCCGCTTCCGTGGCCGCCTCGTCCTTGAGGTAGCCGGAGAAGAAGCCGCCACGCGGATCGTCCGCAGTGTGTCGTATGACGAGCTCGCCAGGCGTGCCCGGCGGCTGCGTGGCACCCGCATCATCGACCACGCGCGCGTCCAGACCGGGGGCGGCGCGGCCGAAGGCGCGCGTGTGGATGTGACGGGGCTCCTCGTTATCGGTAAGCAGGCGGCCGGTCTCAGACATCGCCCACATCTCCACCACGGGAAAGCCGAAACGCTCCTCGAACGCGGCGTGATGGCCAGGCTCGATGCCGGCGCACAGGCCGAACCGCACGCGGTGCCGGGTCTCCTCGGCCACCACCGGCAGCTTGAGCAGCAGGTTGGGGATGATGCCCTGCATGTGCACCGCCGTCACGTCGCACGCCACCAGATCGTGCCACCAGGAGCGCGGGTGGAACCGGTCCGGAAACACCAGGCAGCCGCCGCTCAGCAGCATGGCAGGTGCGGAGATCGACAGGCAGTTGGCGTGATGCAGAGGCAGCGGGTTGTACATCCGCTCCGCGCCGTATCGCATCGCCAGCCTGCCGCCACGCGAGAGGTACCAGCCGCCGAAGGTGTGGAAATACCGGTTGGACAGGATGCAGCCTTTTGGCCGCCCCGTGGTGCCCGAGGTGTAGAGCAGCGCCGCTTCCGTCTCGGCGCCGAGCGTGCCGCGAACCGCCCTGCGGCGCGCCTCCGGCAGGCTAGCCGGACAGTCGTCGAAGGAGACGACGCCGGGCGTGGGCGAGAGAGTGGCTGCGGCCGCCCGCAAATCGGCCAGGCGGCTGCCTATGCCCAGCACCAGCCCGGCTTGCGAATGGGCGAGCAGGTAGGCGATCTCCTCCACCCGGTAGTCCGGGTTGATCGGCACCATGCTGCAGCCGAGCGCGTTCAGCGCGTAATAGTGAAAGAACATCTCCGGCCGCTGGTGGAACAGGATGGCCACGCGATGGCCCAATCCGTAGCCGGCCGCTTCGTAACGGGACCGCATCGTCTCGACTTCGCGGGCCACCTCCGCCCAGGTGTATTGCGCGCCATCGGGATGGTAGGCGCGGCCGGCCATCGGCGGTACGGCGTAGGCCGGGCGCTGCGCCCAGTCTCGCGCCGTGCTGACCAGGGTCTGATACAGGGTCGCGTGCACGGTCATCGCACAGGTCCGGTCACGATGCCCGCCTGCGCTGCTCCGCCTCGTCCCATGCGGTCAGTGCCTGGTAGTCCGGCACGAAACCCAGCCCCTTGTTGGCATCGGAGGAGGCGACGCGTTGCGAGGTGACCACGTCGATCAGGGCGGGGGCATTGGCCAGGGCGCGCTGCAGCGCCGCCGGCAGGTCGTCAGCCTTCTCCACACGCTCGCCATGTGCGCCCAGCGCCCGGGCCAGTCCGGCATAATCCGAGTGGCGCAGCGTGGTGCCGACGACCCGGCCGCCGTAATTCACCTCCTGGTCGTAACGCTCGATGTTCCAGGCGGCGTTGTTGGCGATGATGAACACCGGCGTCGCGCCGTGGCGCACGGCGGTGTCGAGTTCCATGGCGTTGAACCCGAACGAGCCGTCGCCGATCACCGCGATCACCTGCCGGCCGGGATAGGCCAGGGAGGCGGCGATGGCGTAGGGCACGCCCACGCCCAGGCAGCCGAACGTGCCGGAATCGAGGTAGGTGGAGGTCGCCAGCCCGATACGCGCGAAGCTGAGGATGTCGCCGCCATCGGCGATGCCGATCGCGTCCGGGCGAGCGGCCCCGGCGATCGCGCTGAAGATGCGCGCCGGGTGAACCAGCCCGTCCGGTCCTGTGGCGGGCGGCAGGGCGCTGGCAGCTGCGGCACGCTCCTCGTGCTTGCGTCGCAGCCCTGCCGTCCAGCCTCTGTCCACTGAGGGCGCGCGGTTGCCGGCCGCGCTCAGCATCGCCTCGACCGCCAGAGCGGGTGTGCAGAGCAGCTCCGGGCTGCCGCGGCGATTGTCGATCAGCTCACTGGCGGTATCGGCAATGCGAACGAAACGCGCATGCGGGAAGACCGCGGGTGAGCCGAAAGCGAGCTGGTAGTCCAGCTTGCGGCCGATCGTCAGCACCAGGTCGGCCTGCGCCATCGCGGCCGCCCGCATGGCGCCCACCCCGGCCGGGTGGTCGGGCGCAAGCAGCCCGCGGCTTTCCTGCGTGTCGAGATAGACGGCGCCGCTGGCGTCGAGCAGCCGGCGCAGGCT
>CAHJWU010000339.1 GCA_903643085.1 Rhodospirillales bacterium | reverse complement strand
CCCGCGGCGCGCCGGTGCTGATGGCCATGGGAGCGGCCGCCGCTGCTGCGCGCGCAGACCCACGCCGGCCGGCCGTGCAGCACCTCGCCAGCAGCCCAGGTGGCAGTTCAGCCCGTCGGGATCATCCGCTTGCCCTCCGCCCGAAGCCGGCCGGCGAGGCAGGCCGGGGCGCGTGGATCACACGGCAGGCGCCGCTCTCACGCGGAACATGGTCCTGCGTCGTCAGGCTGAGGTTCGGGTTGTAGTAGCGGTCGCCCGCCGCGAGCAGCGCGCCCCAGCGCTCGATCATCAGCAGGGTGTCCTCGGGATGGAACACCTGCTTGGTCTGGCTGCGTGTCGCGGACTCGTAATGGTAGAGGATCGAGGCCCCGTCATAGAGGATCCGCAGACCGGAGGCGCCCACGCGCAGGCAGAGGTCGGTGTCGTTGAAGCCGATGCCGAACCGCTCGTCGAAACCGCCGACGCTGTCGAACACGCGGCGTCGCATCATCAGGCAGGCGGCCGTCACGGCCGAGTAGTCGCGCACCGAGCTGAGCGCGCAATTGTAGCCGAGGTTGCGCCGGCCGTGCGTGTCGAGGAACACGTTCTGGAACTTCAGCGCGTGCTCGGCCGAATCGTTGAAGCCGAGCACCACGCCGGCATGCTGCACGGTGCGGTCCACATACATCAGCAGGGCGCCGACCCCGCCCACGTCGGGCCGGGCCGCGAGCCGGCGCAGCCGGTCCACCCAGCCGTCCTGGGTCGCCTCCACGTCGTTGTTGAGGAACAGCACGAAATCCGTCCCCTCGCCGTGAGCGGCCACCGCGGCGTTGTTCATGGCCGAGAAGTTGAACGCGCCGTCATAGGGCATCACCGTGTGTCGGACAGCGAGCGTCTCCAGGTAGGCGCAGGTCGCCGGGTCGTCGGACTGGTGGTCGATGACCACCAGCTTGTAGTCGCCGCGCGGGGTGGTGCGCTCGATCGAGGCGACCGCGGCGCGCAGCAGGTCCGCCTTGTTCTTGGTGGGGATCACGATCAGCACGCGGCCGGGCGCTTGCGGCCAGTCCACGCGGAACTGGTTGAACCAGACGCCCGGCGAGACCACCGCACCGGTGTGCAGCCTGTCCAGATGGCGCTGCAGGGCGGAGCCGGTGGCAGCCATGACCGCCTCCTGCCGGGCATGCCCGGTGCTGCCGCCATGGGTGCGCCAGCGGTAGAGCACGGCCGGCACATGCGTCACCACGCGCGCGGCCTCTATCATGCGCAGCACGAAGTCCACGTCCGCCGAGATCGCCATGGTCTCGTCCCAGCCGCCGATGCGCCGCGCGATCTCGGTCCGCGCGCAGACGATGTGCACGAAATACGGATGGCTGAGGTAGTAGTCGTGGCTGAAAGCGGGGCGCAGGCGCAGTTCGGTGATGGCGTCGATGTTCTCCGCCGTCTGCGCCTCGTCCGTATAGAGCAGGTCGGCGTCCGTCTGCCGCGCGGCGCGTATCAGCTGCCAGGCGGCGTCCGGCTCTAGTTTGTCGTCGTGATCGACGAACGCCACGTAGCCGAAACGCGCGGCGCGCAGGCCGAAATTGACCGCGCGCGCGATCCCCACGTTCTGCGCCGAGCGCAGCACGCGTATGCGCCGGTCCCGCCCCGCATAGCCGGCCAGGATCTCCGCCACGTGCGGCGCCGTCGAGCCGTCATCGACGCAGATCAGCTCCCAGGCGTCGCAGAACTGCGCGCGCACGCTCTCCAGCGCCTCGATCAGCCAGGCGCGCGGCGTCTCGTGCACCGGCATGATGAAGCTTATGCCGTCCGCGCCGGCGCGGTGGTTCAGCGCGCGGCGCAGGCGCGGCAGCACGCCGGCACGCAGGTCCTGCCGGCGGCGCAGGAAGCGGCGTATGTTGCGGTTGGTGTTCACCCGCAGCGGCGAGCCGGGCAGCATGTTGTCGGTGCCGGCGATGCGCGCCATCACCTCCTGGTCCATCAGCCGCTCGAAATGCGCCGAGAGGTCGATCTTGAAGGCGCACAGCCCGGCGTTGAGCCCGGCGTCGAGCAGGTCGCCGCGGAACAGGTTCGCCGTGCCGGCGCCGAGCAGCTCGCCGCCCGGCCCCACGATCTCCACCTCCAGCGGCGCCTCGGGTTGGGCGCGGTTCAGCGCCCAGCCATGCGCCGCCATGCCGTGCAGCGTGTCGAAGCTGCCGATCAGGCCGGGCACCGGGTCCACCACGACAGGGCTGCCGGCCAGCTCGGTCCGCTCGCCGGCCAGGCGCACGGCGATGCGGCGCTGCGCCGACGGGTCCGGATGCGTCGGCAGGATGACGCTGAAGCCGCAGGCCTCCTCGCCGAACCCCAGGTCGGCGATGTCCGGCCGCTTGGCGTCGGCGGTGACGGTGGCCACGATTTCCGCCCCCACCAGAACGTCCAGCCGCACTCGCCGGCCAGGTGCCGCCACGTCGACCGCCCAGCCTTCCGCGTGGTTCGGGCTCGCCGTGTCCAGGCAGCCGAGGAAGCCGAGCCCGCCGGGGGTGAGCGTCAGCGGCAGCCCGGGCAGCAGCCGCCCGCTCCAGCTGCTTGACCTTGCCGGTGACCCGGGACAGCGCCTCGGGCTCATCGGCCAGGTCGATGCCCAGCTCGCGGCTCTTGAGCTCGATGCTCGCCCGGCCGGCCATCTCGGTGACCAGGATCCGCATCTCGTTGCCGACCAGCTGCGGGAACTCGCTGCGCAGCCGCAGCATCTGCGCCTTCGACAGGCCCGAGTAGCTGAACATGCCGCGCTGACGCGTGATGTAGCTCAGGTCCTGGGCGATGCCGCGCGCCTCGAGCCGGCTGCGCAGCTCCGTCGTCTCGCGCCGGAGAGCCCGACGCTCGATCCCGCGGTCGATGACCAGGGAGAGCT
>CAHJWU010000338.1 GCA_903643085.1 Rhodospirillales bacterium | reverse complement strand
CCCTGCTGGCGTTGCGCCACGCCACGGCTGAGGCGGCCGCGCGGCACCTGGCCGGGCAGGACGGCGGCGGCTGGCGCAGCTTCAACCTCGTGGTCGCTGACCGGGCGGGCGCGTTCTTCCTGCGCGGCACGGGAGAGCGGGCGATCACGGCTGAGCGCCTGCTGCCTGGCATCCACATGGTGACCGCGCACGACCCGGACGATTTCGCCAGTCCGCGCGTGGCGCGCCACCTGCCGCGTTTCCGCGCGGACCGGCTGCCGTCGCCGCCAGACTGGTCCACCTGGCCGGCGCTGCTGGCCGATTCCGCCGGCCCCAGGGATGCCGCCCTGCACGTGCCCGAAGCCGGCGGCTTCGGCACCGTGACAAGCAGCCTGGTCGGCCTGGGCGAACGCACCGCATTCTTGACGGCCATGCCCCCTGCCGCCTTCGCGCCCGTGGACACAGGCGCCACGCCGGCCACCTGACCACCGGCAGGAGCAGAGATTCTTGCTTCCTTTTCAAAAAAGAAGGCCTTTCCGCCTTTTCATCCCCCCGCCCTGGCAGGCGCGCGCTTTGCTGCTATAGGCCCAGCATACGGAGGACCCACCCATGGCTAGGCGTCGGCAGCTCTACGAGGGAAAGGCGAAGATCCTGTTCGAAGGACCCGAGCCGGGCACGCTCGTGCAGTATTTCAAGGACGACGCGACCGCCGGCAACGGCACAAAAAAGGGCATCATCACCGGCAAGGGCGTGCTGAACAACCGCATCAGCGAGTACCTGATGCTACGCCTGGCAGAGGTCGGCATACCCAACCACTTCGTCCGCCGGCTCAACATGCGCGAGCAGCTCATACGCGAGGTGGAGATCATCCCGCTGGAGATCGTGGTGCGCAACGTGGCCGCCGGCAGCATCTGCACCCGCCTGGGCATTCCGGAAGGCACCCGCCTGCCGCGCAGCATCATCGAATACTATTACAAGAACGACGCGCTGGGCGACCCGATCGTGGCCGAGGAGCACATTACCGCGTTCGGCTGGGCCAACACGATGGACATGGACGACATCGTGGCGATGACCCTGCGCACCAACGATTTCCTGACCGGCCTGTTCCTGGGCGTCGGCATCACGCTGGTGGACTTCAAGTTGGAGTTCGGCCGGCTGTGGGAGGGCGAGGACATGCGCGTGGTCCTGGCCGACGAGATCAGCCCGGACAATTGCCGCCTGTGGGACGCCAAAACGAACGAGAAGATGGACAAGGACCGTTTCCGCCGCGACCTGGGTCGCGTGGAGGAGGCCTACCAGGAGGTGGCCAAGCGCCTGGGCATCCTGCCGGAGGCCGGCATGCGGGACATGAAGGGCCCGGAGCTGATGCAGTGAGGGCCAGGGTGACCGTCATGCTGAAAGACGGCGTGCTCGATCCGCAAGGGCGCGCGATCGGCCATGCGCTGTGCAATTTGGGGTTCGCCGGGGTGGGCGAAGTGCGCGCCGGCAAGGTGATAGAGTTGGAACTGACGGCAGCCGACCCGGACGCCGCGCGCCTCCAGGCCGAGGAGATGGCGCGCCGGCTGCTGGCCAACATGGTGATCGAACGGTTTTCGGTGGAGATAGCCCAGTGAAGAAGATTGCTCTCGTGCTCGCCTGCCTGGCGGTTGCCGGCGCCGCCCACGCGCAGCGCGCGTCCAATGTCGGCGCGAAAACCCTGCTGACGGCGTGCACCGGCAAGCAGACCGAGGTTTGCGATGCCTACCTGGACGGCTTTGGTGACTCGATACGCGCCAGCGGCAAGGACCACGCGCTGGCCTGCATTCCGAGCGCTGTTACGGGAACCGAGCTGCGCGATGTTGTCGTGCAATGGCTCAGATCCAACCCGCAGGCGCAGCATGATGTCGCCGAAAAGGCTACGCGGCTGGCGCTGCAGAAGGCCTATCCCTGCGGCAAGTGACTCGCCGGGTAATCTCGTCCGGCTCCGGCTTCGAGCGTGACATCGGCTACGCACGCGCGCTGGTGAGCGGCGCGTGGGTGTTCGTCAGCGGCACCACGGGTTTCGACTACGCCGCCATGACCATCGTGGACGACCCGGCCGCCCAGGCCAGGCAGGCTCTGGGCAACATCGCGGCTGCCCTGGCGCAAGCCGGGGCCAGCCTCACAGACGTGGTGCGCGTCCGCTACATCCTGCCGGACCGCGCCGATTTCGAGCCGTGCTGGCCGGTGCTGCGGGAGGCGTTCGGCGCGTCGCCACCCGCGGCCACGATGATCGTGGCCAACCTGTTCGACCCTCGCATGCGCATAGAGATCGAAGCGACCGCCCGCCGCCCCGCACGCGCGCCCGCCGCCCCCGCGACGGCCATGACAAAAGTTTTTTGCTTCTTTTTTCCAAAAAAGCAGGCCTCGCCTCCTTGACTCCCCCAGACCCGGACGCGCCCGCCCGCCGCTCGCTCAGGCAGCATAAGCGCCTGGCCACCGCCCTGCTCCTGCTGATGGCCGCGCTGACCATCGGCAGCTTCTACCTGCCGCCGAGCTACTGGACCCAGCTCCTGCAGGCCGCCGCCAAAGCCGGCTTCGTGGGCGGCATCGCCGACTGGTTCGCGGTGACCGCCCTGTTCCGCCATCCGCTCGGCCTGCCGATCCCGCACACCGCCATAATCCCGCACGAGAAAATACGCCTGGGCCAGGCGCTGGGCCGTTTCTTCGCCAGGCACGTGGTGACCGAGGAGGAGGTAGGCCGCCTGATGGCAAGGCTGGACGTGGCGGACCTGCTGCGCACGCTGCTGACCAACGACGAGGTGGTGCAGCCGCTGGCGCGCACGCTGTCCGGCTATCTGCCGCGCCTGCTGGCCACGGTCGAGGACGGCCGCGCCAGGCGCGTGCTCGGCCGGCTGGTGCCGCGCATGATCGGCGGC
>CAHJWU010000337.1 GCA_903643085.1 Rhodospirillales bacterium | reverse complement strand
AATCCACGGACGCAGCAAATGCGGGAGAGCAAAAGCTTTTTGCTTCTTTTTTTCAAAAAAGAAGGTCTTCCTTGCCTGCTCACGACAACCACGTCGCGCGGCTCGGGATCCGCCCTCACCAGGCAAGCCCTTGCCTTACGCATCCCGCCTGCTACCCACCCCGCCCATGCCAGACGGTACCCTACGCACCCCGGACGCCCTCATCCAGGCCGGCCTCCTGCCCGAGTCCGAGCGCGAGGCCCTCGCCCGCATCGCCGCGCGCTACGCCATCGCCGTCCCCCCCGCCTTCGTCCGCCTGATAACCCACCCGGACGACCCCATCGCCCGCCAGGTCCTCCCCCACGCCGACGAGCTGCGGACCGCTCCGCACGAACTGCCCGACCCTGTCGGCGACGCCGCCCACTCGCCCCTGCGCGGCGTGGTGCACCGCTACCCGGACCGGCTCCTGATCACCCCGCTGCTGGTCTGCCCGCTATATTGCCGCTTCTGCTTCCGCCGTGAGCAGGTGGGCCCGGACGGCGGCCTGCTCACCGAAGCCGAACTCCAGGCCGCCATCGCCTATGTCCGGGCCCACCCTGAATTGCGCGAGGTGATCCTCACCGGCGGCGACCCCCTCCTTCTCTCCCCGCGGCGCCTCGCCTGGCTGCTCGTGGCCCTGGCGGAAATCCCCCACATCGAGCTCCTGCGCATACACACCCGCGTTCCGGTAGCTGACCCGCAACGCGTAACGGACGCGCTGGCCGCCGCGCTGGCCAGCGAAACCCCCCTGTGGCTGGTGCTGCACGCCAACCACGCCAGCGAGTTCACCCAGGACGCCGCCGCCGCCATACGCCGCATCCAGGCCGGGATGATCCCCGTCCTGGGTCAGTCCGTACTGCTGCGCGGCGTCAACGACACCGTCTCCGCGCTGGAATCCCTCTTCCGCACCATGCTGCGCCACCGCGTCAAACCCTACTACCTCCACCAGCTGGACCCCGCCCCAGGCACCGCCCGCTTCCACGTGCCCATCGCCGAGGGCCAGGCCCTGCTGGCCGCCCTGCGCGGCCGCGTCACCGGCCTGGCCTGGCCCACCTACGTGCTGGACATCGAAGGCGGCCACGGCAAGGTCCCGATCGGCCCCCGTTATCTCGACGCCCAAGGCGGCGTGCGGGACCCGGACGGCACCACCCACCCGCTTGCCGCGCCCCTGCTTGCCGCCCATGCGCTTGCCGAGCCCCCGCTTGCCGCCCCCCTGCTTGCCCGCCTGGCGCCCGCAAGTTAGACAGCCCGCCACCCTACCCCCGGCCTATCGGCCCGACAAAGAGCTCCCGCCCCCATGAAGCAGCAGGCCAACCTGATCCGCGCCGGCCAGGTGATCGAGCATGACGGCCGCCGCTGGACCGTCCTGAAGCAGCAGATCATCACCCCGGGCAAAGGCGGCGCCTTCATCCAGGTGGAAATGCGCGACCTCAAGACCGGCAACAAAACCAACGAACGCTGGCGCACCGCCGACACCGTCGAGCGCCTCGTCACCGACAACAAGGACTTCACCTACTCCTACACCGAAGGCGACAACATCGTCCTCATGGACCCCGAAACCTTCGAACAAACCGTCATTCCCCTGGCCATCCTGGGCGACCAAGCCCCCTTCCTGCAGGACAACATGACCATCGACGTGGACCTCGTGGAAGGCGAGCCGGTAGGCGCCCACCTCCCGCAGATGGTCACCCTGGAAATCGTCGAAGCCGACCCCGTCGTCAAAGGCCAGACCGCCAGCAGCAGCTACAAGCCCGCCAAACTCTCCAACGGCGTAAAAACCCTCGTCCCCCCCTTCGTCGAAGCCGGCGAGCGCGTCGTCGTCCGCACCGAAGACGGCAGCTACGTGGAACGCGCAAAAGGATAGCGACGCTGCCGGCGCAGGCTTATGCTCGACCGATGGATCAGCACGAACCATACGCACCGGAAACGGTGACTTTCAGCGAAGCCGAAATCGCCGGTATCGAAGCGGCAATACTCAGCCTCGAAACAGAAGGCTTCATTCCGTATGAGGAAGTCGAAGCCTGGCTGAACAGCCTCGATACCGATCACCCCCTGCCGGAGCCGCGCCCGAGGAAAGATTAACCGGCGGTGCCGCGATCGCTCAGGTTCTCGAGGCAGGCACAACGTGACTTCCAGAACATCCGCAAGTGGTTCAACCAACCAGGTGCGGGTACTGCGGCGGCGGAGCGACTGAACCGGCTCGAAGCGGCGATCTTAGCCCTTGTGGACAGACCCTATGCCTGGCCGCCAGGCCCAAACCTGGAACCCGACTCCTGATCAGCCAGCGCCATGTGATACTCTATCGCATCGCGCCAGACACCGGCGACACGCAAACAGCCGGCAACGTCTTTCTGGTCCGCATCTTCGGCCCCGGCCAATCCGACACCGGCCCGCCCGAACTCTGAAAGCACCCGCCCCACCATGGCCCTACGCCTTTCCCCCCACATGACCATCATGCAGAACGCCGCCCAGAAAGCCTCCAAACGCCTCCTGCGCGACTTTAACGAGGTCGAACAGCTCCAGGTCAGCATCAAAGGCCCGTCGGACTTCGTCAGCCAGGCCGACCTGCGCGCCGAATCCACCCTGCGCGAGGAACTCACCCGCGCCCGCCCCGGCTACGCCTTCCTGATGGAAGAATCCGGCGCCTCGGGCGGCGACAACTGGACCTGGCGCTGGGTCATCGACCCGCTCGACGGCACCACCAATTTCCTTCACGGCATCCCGCACTGGGCGATCAGCATGGCCCTGCAGCGCCGCACCCCGGACGGCGCCACCGAAATCGCCGCCGCCATGATCTACAACCCCGTCCCGGACGAGATGTTCTGGGCCGAGAAGGGCGGCGGTGCCTTCCTCAACGAACGCCGCCTCCGCGTGTCCGGCCGCCGCGACCTCCAGGACG
>CAHJWU010000336.1 GCA_903643085.1 Rhodospirillales bacterium | reverse complement strand
TCTAGGGAACATTTGTAGAACTGAGCGAGGAGGCTGGGCAAGTTGTTTTGGCGGTGTTTCGAGAGTGGGCGGATTGTCAGGGGCTTGTGCCGCGCCTTGCTGGCGCGGGACCGATGCGCATACTCTGTGTGCATCCCTGTGAAGGCTGCGAAGATGCGCCGCGCCAACTCCTTGAGCCCGGCAGTGTCAGCCGCGCCGCGACGTGCTGCGATCACGCTTCCCGAGCCGCTTCGGAGAGGGGCGCGTGGGTCGGGTATCAACGTGCCGCTTACGTGCGCGCGGGGCCTGGCTGCCGCGGTAGCCGAGCAGCACTGTGCAGGCTGGCTGGCGGACAATCGCCAGGCGATTGCCGCGTGGAACGCGCATTTCGAGACGCATGGGCTGTCGCTGGCCGCATACCGGCAGTTTTGATGGCGTGCCTCGATCTAACCCATGCCGGACACCGGGCGTTCGGGTTTGTGCGCGATGTTCCGGCCGGTCTTCTGCCCCATCCTGCAACCCGCTGCTGCCGATGACGGACGCGCCGGGCTGAAGCCCGCCCTGCGCTTGCCGATCCGTCCGGTCTGGGTGCCTGGCGTGATCTGGCTGGCTGTTTCGCACGCTGCACTGGCGGACGGGCCGCGGGATTTCGATGCGGACACGCCGGGCAAGAGCTACACGCCGTATACGGTGGCGGAGGGATACTTCCAGATCGAGAGTGACCTGGTCCATGTGACGTCGGCGGCGGGTACGGTGACGGTACAGAGCCTGGACCCGGTGTTCAAATACGGTTTGTCGGATGATGTGGAGATCGAGATGCAGACGGGGGGGTTGGTGAGCCTGTCCGGCGTGGGTGGGAGACGGACCGGCTATGGCGATACCGTGCCGGCGATCAAATGGAATTTGTATGGGAACGACTGGCAGGTGTTCACGGCGGCGGTCAGGTTCGGGGTTAAGCTGCCGACGGCTGCGCGTGGGCTCGGTAACGGGGCGGTGGAGTTTGCGATTACCGCGCCGGTGCAGGTGGGGTTGCCTTACGGGCTTTCGCTCCAGGTGCAGGAGGAGGTGGATCTGCAGAAGAACCAGAACGATACGGGGCGGCATTTCGATTATCAGGAAGATGTTTCTGTGAGCGAGGGTTTTGGCAAGACGACGGTGTCTTTGGAGATGTTTGCGGAGAGTGCCACGGATCCTAACTCGCACGCGCTTTATACTGCGGATGTTGGTGTGGGTTATGCGGTGAGCTCGACGGTGGTGGTGTCGTTTGGGATGTATGTGGGGCTGAACAGGTTCGCGCCGGACATCGAGGGGTATACCGGGTTTGCGTTTCGGTTTTGAGGCGAGTGGGTGGGGTGGTTGGCGATGGGTGGGCGGGTGAGCCATGCCGCGTCGTGGGAAAGAGGGATCTTTGGGCGAGGGCGTTGTTTGGTGCTTGCTGTCCACGGCAACCGCGTTGTTCGGTGGTGGGCTGAAGCCCTCTCTACGCTTGCTGTGTTCAGTGTAGGACAGCGTCCGGTCCAGCACACATGCTCTCCGGCAGCGCTGCTGGGCGCCGGAAGAGGGTCGTGACAGATGGTGGGGTGCGAAGGAGCATCCCATCCTACATCTGCTCAAGGCCAATGACTCGGCCTGACCGGAAAGTCTGCCGTGCAGTATGCCTTTTTCGCCTACCTCGTCATCTCGCCGCTCCTGATCGTAACCGCTCTAATGAAAGTGCTGCGGCCTGGGTCTTAGGTCTGCCGCGCCATCGAAAGTTCGGGTCCACTCGCCATACCTGAGAGGCGCGGTGTCGACCTGCTATTTGCCATGGCCACAGAACCACTCAGTCGCGGCAATGAATGTTTCCGCATCTGCTGAAAAAGCGAAAGGCCCTACCATCCTGCCAGCATGCCGGTTCTCGAATGTCGTCCCCTCAACCCATTCTTCTTCAGAAATGTAGGTCTCGCCATTGGTAAACTCGCGCATTTCGGCGGCACGTTTCCCGTCACGGCTATATAGAATAAACGCGATCCGGTACTCTTGCCCGGTGAGCCGACCCATATTTGTATCATCTCCACTTAGGGTCATTGGGTAGTCGGAGAACGCGGTAGCGCACGAACCGAGCCCGAACGACCCAAGGCCGTCACCGCAGCGAACAGGACAAAAGTTTTTTGCTTCTTTTTTCAAAAAAGAAGGCCTTGCCTGCTTACTTCGGGATGATCTCCTGGAAGAAATACTGCTGCAACAGCACCAGCCCGCCCAGCAGCAGCGTCAGCACGATGCTGTGCTTGAACGTGCGGGCGAACACCACGCCTTCCTGGCCTTTCAGGTCCGTCACCGACACGCCGGTGGCGATGTTCTGCGGCGAGATCATCTTGCCCATCACGCCGCCTGACGAGTTGGTCGCGGCGATCAGCACCGGGTTGAGGCCGAGCTGGTTGGCGGCGACGACCTGCAGGTTGCCGAACAGGGCGTTGCCCGACGTGTCGCTGCCGGACAGGAACACCGCCAGCCAGCCGAGGAAGGGCGAGACGAGCGGGAACAGCGGGCCGGCTTTGGAGACGCCGAGGCCGAGCGTGTAGGTCATGCCCGAGTAGTTCATCAGGTAGGCGAGTGCGATGATCAGCATGACGGTGAGGATGGCGATGCGCGCCTGCCGCCAGGTGGCGACCACGGCGCGTAGGAAGCCGGCCGGGCCCACGCCCACCAGGGAGGCGGTGATGATCGCCGCCAGCAGTATCGCGGTGCCTGAGGCGAGCGGCTCGAACCGGTAGATCGCGGCGTAGGGTTTGTCGTGATACAGCGTGATGGCGACGGCGCGGTCCAGGCCAGGCCAGGCGATCGCCTGCGCGCCGTTGGCCGGCACCTTGAAGTGCGTCCAGACGATGACGACGGCGCTGACCACGACCCACGGCAGCCAGCCCTGCCACGCGGGGACCGCGCGCGCCGCCCGGGCGGCGGCGGCC
>CAHJWU010000335.1 GCA_903643085.1 Rhodospirillales bacterium | reverse complement strand
ACCGCCAGGCTCACCCCCAGCACCGCCCACCGCAGCGTCGGCCCCGCCGCCACACCCAGGCTTGCCGCCGTCGCCTCGCCCAGGCTCAACCCGTCCAGCCGGCGCCCCAGCGGCAGCAGCACGCCACACCCGGCCAGTATCACCGGCGCCGCCACCGCCACATGGCTCAGCGTGCGATCCTCCAGCCCACCCATCAGCCAGAAGGTGATCTCCGCCAGCGCAAACGGGTTCGGCGCCAGGGACAACGCCAGCGCGATGAACGCGGAGGCCGCCGCCCCCAGCGCCACGCCGCCCAGGATCATGGCACCCGCCGAAACCCTGCGCCCCAACCCGCCCAGCAGAACCGCGCAGCCGATCCCCGCCCCGAGCAGCGCACCGGCCGGCAACGCCCACGCTGCGCCCACCGACACGCCCCAGTAGAACACCACCACCGCGCCCAGCGCCGCGCAGCCGCCGATCCCCAACAATCCCGGGTCCGCCAGCGGATTGCGCAGCGCGCCCTGCAGCACCGCACCGGACACGCCCAGGCCCGCGCCCACCAGCAACGCGAGTACCGTGCGCGGCACGCGTATCTGCCAGAACACCAGCCGGTCCGGCACGCCGAGGCCGGCCGCGCCTGCCAGCAGAGAGACCGCGACGAGCAGGATTACGGCATAGAAAAGCAAGCAGTCCTTTTTTGAAAAAAAGGACCAAAAAACTTTTTCTCCTGTCGCCGGCACACGGCTACGCGGACGCCTGACAACGCCCAGGCTAGCATCGGTGGCGTCAGGGGCAGGAGTTTTTCGCTTCTTTTCAAAAAAGCAGGCCTTCACTTGCCTAACGCCTCCACAGCCTCCGCGCTCCAGGGCCCCGCACACACCAGCAACGGCGCCGCCACCGCCCGCCGCGTCATCCCGGCCAGCGCAGGGTGCCACGCCAGATCGGTCGCCATGGAGGGAAACCGCGCGGCCGTCTCCGTCACCAGCACATCCGGCCTGATCGCGAGAAGCCGCTCCACCCCGATGCGCCCGCCCCCCGCGTCGACCAATCCCGCCGCGCGCAGCACGGCGTCGCCGAAAGTGCCTGGCCCCGCACTCCATCCGCCCGCTTCCCACAACACCGCCGAGCCCGCGCGCCGCCGCACCGCCGCCAGCCTGCGCCACATCTGTGCCACCATGCGCCGGCCGCGCGCCGGCACGCCGAGCAGATCGGCCATCTCGCCAACCTGCACGCCGACAGCGGGAAAATCCTTGGCCTCATCGAACTGCGCCACGCGCACGCCGCGCGCGCGCAACAACGCCACCGTGCCTTGCGCCCCGTAGCGCCCGGCCAGCACCAGATCCGGATGCAACGCCAGCACCGCCTCGGCATCCGCGCGCACCTGCGGCAGATCCGCGGCCTGCGCCGCCACGTGGGAGAGCGCCGGGTCGCGCGCCAGCGGCTCCAACGCGGTCACCTGTTCGGGCGCCAGCAGAACGAGCAACTGGTCAGTGCAGAGGTTCAGCGAGACGACATGCGCTTCGGCACAGGCCGGGAAGGAGAGTTGGAAGGCAAGCAGTCCTTTTCTGGCAAAAACCAGAAAATCTTCGCTCCGTGTAGGCAGGTGCCGAAACAGCCGCCGGCAGCGCCCGGAAGTTTTTTGCTTCTTTCCTGCTTGCCTCACAACGCCACGACGCCGACCCGCTTGGCCTTGTGCTCCGGCTCCACGTGGATGTTCACCACCAGGTGCTCCATGTCCTTCTGCAAGGCGGCCTCGATACGGTCACAGATCTCGTGCGCCGCATCCACCCGCATCGACCCCGGCACAACCAGGTGGAACTGCACGAAGGTCGCCCGCCCCGCCTGACGCGCCTTTATGTCATGCACCTCTATGGCGCCGCCGCCTTGCGCCACCAGCACCGACTCTATGCGCGCCACCGTGTCGTCGGACGGCGCCATGTCCATCAGCCCGCCAATCGAATCACCGATCAGGTGCACGCCGGACCACAGCACGTAGACCGCCGTCGCCGCACCCACCGCCGCGTCCAGCCGCAGCACGCCGGTCGCCAGCACCAGCCCCACGCCGCCCACCACGCCGAAGGAGGGCACCACGTCACCCATCAGGTGGCGCGCATCTCCACGCAGAGCCGGCGACCGCGCGCGCCGTGCCACCCCGAACAGCACCCAGGCCCAGACGGCGTTCACCGCGGTCGCCGCCAGGTTCAGCCCCACGCCGAGCCCCACTTCCAGCAGCACGCGCGGGTGCCGCCACGCGCTCCACGCATGCTGCAGGATGCTGACGGCGGCCACCACGATCAGCGCGCCCTCCACCACGGCGGCCACGAACTCCGCCTTATCGTGCCCATACGGATGGTTGGCGTCGGCCGGTTGGGCCGCGAAGCGCAGCGCCGCCAGGGCGATGCCGGACGCGGCCACGTTCACCACCGTCTCCAGCGCGTCCGAATAAAAGGCAGCGCTGCCCGTCACCCGCCAGGCGGCCGTCTTCAGCGCCAGCACCAGCAGGCCCACGCCTATGCTGGCGGTGGCGATCCGCATCACCTTGGTCATGGTGTCGGTTTACAGCAGGAAGCAGGCAAGACGTTCTTTTTTCAAAAAACACGGCCAAAGATTTTGGTCCGCCCGCGTCTTCGCCCGCGCGCGCGCGGCAGCAGCCGCCGACAGCGAGCAGCCGTTGGTCCCTTTCTCCACAAACATGGACTGCCCGCTTCCTGCCGCCCGGCACGGCGCGATCGTCCCTTCATTTCGACCTAAAAACGTGCTACCCTTCGTCATGCGACGTCTCTTCGCGCCGGAGCACCGGTTCACCACCCTCGCCGTCCTGACCACCCTGCCCGTCCTGGCCATCAGGTGGCGCGCGCTGGCCCACGCCGCGTATGGCCTGCTCGTCCCGCTCAGCTCCGCCTTCTCCCTGGCCTCGCTCGCCGCCGCTTTGGCCATAGCCGCCGCCAGCATCGCCGTGCAGCGCCGCCGGCGGGGCCG
>CAHJWU010000334.1 GCA_903643085.1 Rhodospirillales bacterium | reverse complement strand
CAGGCAGGCGGGCTCGCCTTCGTACGGAATGCCGAGCCCGCCGCCGCAATCCATGCGCGCGACGCCGTGCCCGCCGGCCCGCAGCGCCACGATCAGGGCGGCCATGCGGCCATAGGCGGCGGCGAAGGCGGCCGTGCCCATGATCTGGCTGCCTATGTGCACCGCCAGGCCGGTAAGGCGGATGCCGGGCAGCTCGGCCGCCAGGCCGTAGAGCGCGGCCGCGTCGCCGAACGGCACGCCGAACTTGTCGCCGGCGCGCCCGGTGGAGATCCCGTCCAGC
This sequence comes from Rhodospirillales bacterium, assembly GCA_903643085.1. GTDB lineage: Bacteria > Pseudomonadota > Alphaproteobacteria > Acetobacterales > Acetobacteraceae > BOG-908. The sequence continues at coordinate 2,708 of CAHJWU010000334.1, read as the reverse complement.
GTGCCGGCATCCACGTCCGGGTTCACCCGCAGCGCCACCTGCGCCACCTGCCCCCGCGCGGCGGCAAGCTGGGCCAGCATAAGCAGCTCCTCCCGGCTCTCCACGTTGACCTGGCCTATCGCGTGCTCCAGCGCCAGGACCAGCTCGGCGCGCGTCTTGCCCACGCCCGAGAAGATGATCCGGCCAGGTGCCACGCCGGCGCGCAGCGTGCGCAGCAGTTCGCCGCCGCTCACCACGTCGGCACCGGCGCCCTCGGCCGCGAGCAGACGCAGCACCGCCAGCTGGTCGTTGGCCTTGACGGCGTAGTGGATGGCGATGCCGGGCATGGCGGATTGGAGCCGCCTGTAGCGCCTGCGCAGGGTGGCGGCGCCGATCGCCCAGGTGGGCGTGCCGTGCCGGCGCGCTATGGCGGCCAGGGGGACGCCGTCCAGGAGCAGGCCGTCCAGGGCGGTGGCAGTCAGAGCGGGGTGGGCGGCCAGCTGGTCGTGGATATCCATGGGGCGAAGGAACACAGGCCTTCTTTTTTGAAGAAGGAAGCAAAACATTCGTTGCTGGCGACGCTGCACCGGGCGCCGCGCACCGGAAGCACTTGGCTGCTGCGGAGGCGGGGCGGCAGTTTTGCTTCCGGGCTGCCTGCCCGCCGGTTCAGAACACCAGCTTGCCTCCCACGAGGAACAGCACGGCCGCCAGCATCGGCCGCAATCCGCCTTCCGGCATCCTGGGAGCGAGGAAGCTGCCCAGCAATATGCCGGGGATCGAGCCGATCAGAAGCTGGCCCAGCAAATGCGTGTCCACGTCTCCCAGCCGCCAATGGCCCAGCCCGGCCAGCAGGGTCAGCGGCACCGCGTGGGCGATGTCCGATCCCACGATCTTCGCCAGCTTTATACGCGGGTAGAGGATGATGAGGACGGTGACCCCCAGCGCGCCGGCGCCGACCGACGAGAGCGACACGAGCACGCCGAGCACCACGCCGCTGACCGTGGTCAGCACGGAGGCGGTACGTTCGGAAGGTTCGCCGAGCCGGCGCGTCAGGCGGTCGACGATGGCGCCGCGGAACAGGATGGTGATCGCCGTCAGCAACAGCGCCACGCCGAGGCTGAATGTTATGGCGTGCACCACGCGCGGGCTTTCCGGCCCGAAATAGCCGAGCAGGAGAAGGGTGGCCGCGGTGGCCGGCACGGACCCGTAGGCAAGGCGGCGGACGATGCGCCACTCCACCGTGGCGCTGGCGCTGTGCACCATGGTGCCGACGGTCTTGGTGGCGGCGGCGTAGAGCAGGTCAGTGCCGACGGCCTGCGTCGGGTGTATGCCGAACAGCAGCACCAGCAGCGGCGTCATCAGCGACCCGCCGCCCACGCCCGTGAGTCCGACGACCACGCCCACGGCGAAACCGAGGAAGGGGTAGGCGAGTGCTATCGGTTGAAGCATCGGCGACATCCCCATTGAAACGGCGGAACCTTACGTTAACGAGAGTTTTTGCCGATTTGAATAGCAAAATTCAAGCGTGATTATCCTGTTCACACGAGTTCTGGCGTACTAAGCCGGTGGTGCGGAGTTGCCGGACTCGCGCGGCAAAGCAGACGTTTGGTCCTGCTTTCCCGAAGGACCGCTTGCCTTGGCTGCCCTTCTGCCGCCAATCACATCCCCGGCCATGCGAAACCATCCCACTCCCCGCATCCTCCAGGTGCTTCCCGCCCTGGATGGCGGCGGCGTGGAACGCGGCACGGTCGAGATGGTGCAGGCCATCGTCAGGGCGGGCGGCAGCGCGCTCGTGGCCAGCGCCGGCGGGCGCATGGTGGCGCAGGTGGAGCGAGCCGGCGGGCAGCACGCGACGCTCGCGCTGATGACCAAGGATCCGGTCAACATACTGGTCAACGCCGGCCGGCTGCGGCGTCTGATAGAGTCCGAGGGTGTGGACCTCGTGCACGCCCGTTCGCGTGCGCCGGGCTGGTCGGCGTGGCTGGCGGCGCAGCGCGCGCGCGTGCCGTTCATCACCACCTGGCACGGCGTCTACGGCGAGGGCCTGCCTGGCAAGCACACCTACAACAGCGTGATGGCGCGTGGCGAGCGGGTGATCGCCATCAGCCGCTACGTGGGCGCGCGCGTGGCGGCGGATTACGGTGTAGGGCCGGGGCGGCTGCGGGTGATCCCGCGCGGCGTCGATCCGGAGGTGTTCGATCCGGGGCGCGTGGTCGGCGACAGGGTGCACGGGCTGGCACAGGCCTGGCGCATTCCCACCGGCGCGCGGGTGGTCATGCTGCCGGCGCGGCTGACGCGCTGGAAGGGCGCGGAAGCGGTGCTGGATGCAGTGGCCAGGCTGGCGCGCGCGGACACCTACTGCGTGCTCGTGGGCGGCGACCAGGGACGCGCCGCCTATGCCCGTTCGCTGGAGCAGCGCGCAAGCCGGCTTGGGCTGGCGGCCAGGCTGCGTCTGGCCGGCCATTGCGACGACATGCCGGCCGCGCTGATGCTGGCCGACGTGGTGGTCAGCGCGAGCCTCAGGCCGGAACCGTTCGGCCGCTGCGTGATCGAGGCGCAGGCGATGGGCCGCCCGACGGTGGCGTTCGACCATGGCGGCGCGGCGGAGACAATTCGGCACGGGCAGACCGGCTTCCTCGTGCCGCCCGGCGACGTGGCGGGTCTGGCCGAAGCGGTGGGCGTCGCGCTGGACCTGCCGGCGCCCGAACGCGAGGCGCTGGGCTGGCGGG
>CAHJWU010000333.1 GCA_903643085.1 Rhodospirillales bacterium | reverse complement strand
CGGGCTGGTGCTGGCGGCGCTGCGGGCCGGCCGGCCGGTGGTGACGGCCAACAAGGCGCTGCTGGCGCTGCACGGGTCCGAGCTGGCGCGGGCGGCCGAGGAGGGCGGCGCCGTACTGGCGTTCGAAGCGGCGGTGGCCGGCGGGATACCGGTGATAAAGGCGGTGCGCGAGGGGCTGGCGGGCAACCGCATACGCCGGGTTGCGGGCATACTGAACGGGACGTGCAACTACATCCTGACGCAGATGCGCGAGCGCGGGCGGGAGTTCGCCGACGTGCTCGCGGACGCGCAGAGGCTGGGCTACGCGGAAGCCGATCCCTCGTTCGACGTGGACGGCGTGGATGCGGCGCACAAGCTGGCGATACTGGCGGCGCTGGCGTTCGGGCGGCCGGTGGATTTTGCCTCCATGCACGTCGAGGGGATACGTGAAATCTCGGCGCTGGACCAGGGGTTTGCGCGCGAGCTGGGCTATCGCATCAAGCTGCTGGGCATAGCGCGGCTGGTGGATGGCGGGGTGGATAGCCGGGTGCATCCGTGCATGGTGCCGGAAGGCGCGCCGCTGGCGCGGGTGGACGGGGTCTACAACGCCGTCGTCGTGGAAGGCGACTTTTCCGGCCGGCTCATGCTGGAAGGGCGCGGTGCCGGGGCGGGGCCTACGGCGAGCGCGGTGGTGGCCGACCTGATCGACATCGCGCGCGGGGCCGCCGTGCCGGTCTGGGGGACGGGGGCCGCGCATATGTCCCAGTCACCGTCCGTGCCGATCTCCGCCTATGTGGGCGCGTACTACCTGCGGCTGATGGTGACGGACCAGCCCGGCGTGATCGCGGATGTGACGTGTGCGTTGCGTGACGCGGGTGTGTCTTTGGAGAGCATGCTGCAGCACGGGCGTGCACCTGGCGAGGCGGTGCCGATCGTGCTGGTGACGCATGAGACGCGGGAGGCGAGCATGCGGGCGGCGCTGGACCGGATCGAGCGGCTGGAGAGTGTGCTGGAGCGGCCCTCCCTGATCCGGATCGAGCTGGGGTAAGGAGTTAAGGCAAGGCCTCACTTTTTGGGAGCGGCAAGAACCTTTACCCCTGACGCTGCTGAGCCGCCCTGATCCATCGTGCGGCACCAAACTGCCGGCGCAGCGCCGGGAGCGTAAGTTTTTGGTCCTTTTTTCTAAAAAGGACTGCTCGTTTCTATGTAAGCCGCGCCGGACGATCGGCAACGATGCGCAACGCGTATGTCAGGCCAAGGCGGCGCGCTGCCGTGGCCGTCGCAGCCGCGCCTGTATGGGCACGTCCACGTACCTGTTCAGCGCCAGGCCCGCGGCCGGGCATGCGACAAGACTGGCGATGAGCAGCAACGCCGTGGCCAGTCCTGGCGGCAGTGCGGCGGCTGGCAGCGCATGCACCAGAACCGGGACGATAAAGACATGGCTGAGGTAGATCGCGTAGGAGGCGTCGCCCAGCTCGAGAGCGAACGCCGGCAGAACTCCGCGCAGGCGTGGCTCCAGCCCGACCGTTCCGGCCACCACCAGCAGGGCCGGCCCGCCCCAGGCGAGAAAGCGCCAGGGGCCGGCGGCGGGAACCAGCAGGAGCAAGGCGAGACCGCCAACCAGCATGCAAACCGCCCCAGGCTGGTGTGGGCGCCAGAAAACGCAGGCCTGTGCCAGTGCCACGCCGGCGCAAAGCTCGAGCACCAGGCCGTTGGCGAGTGAAAGGCAGGCGGGCCAGTCCTCCTCACGCCAGAAACCTGCCAGACCAAGCGGCAGGAGCACCGGCAGCAGCACGGCGAGAGGGTTGCGCCGCAGGGCGAGGGCGGCGGCGAAGATGACGTAGAACAGCATCTCGTAGTTCAGCGTCCACCCGACGGGAAGCACGGGGCGGACAATTCCTGCGGCGTCGCGGGCCGGGAGGAAGAGCAGGGAGGCTGCGAGGTTGCAGCCGGAGAGGCGGGTCGTGGGGGCCAGGCCAGGTGCGGCCAGGGTGATGGCGGTCTTGACGAGGGTGAGCAGCCAGTAGAGCGGAACGATGCGCTCGATCCGACGCCGCATGAAGACGCGCCAGCCGTCCCGGCGCCCGGTCAGCCGGCGCGACGAGGTGAACATGACGAAGCCGCTGATCACGAAGAACAGGTCCACCCCGCCAGACCCGTTCGGCCAGGTCACGCCTGACCGCGGCGCTGCCGCCTCGAGGGCGTGAAACGCCACCACCATCAGGCAGGCAACCGCCCGGAGCGCCTGCAGGCCAAGCAGCGTTCCTGACGGAGGCGCAACATTTCTGCCGCTTTTCTGCAAAAAGACCGCCTTCCTTCCTTGCCTGGCCAATACACGTATGGCGCGACACATTCGTTACGTGACATGATGACGAGCGATGCGAAAGGGCAAAGATCAACTCGAAGTTGCCGTGCTGGCGGGCGGAGGCCTGGGCCACGTCTCCGGCGGCGTGGGCACGCTGATGGGTTACATGCTGGAAGCCTGGAGCGCGCGCCAGGATGCCCCGAGGGCGCGGGTGATCGATACGCGCGGCGAAGGCGGCCGCGCGGCCGGGATGCTGCGCTTCCTGGGCGTCGTGGCGCAACTGGCCTGGCTGTGCGCGACCGGACGGGTAAATCTGGTGCACGCCCACATGACCACGCGCGGCAGCGTGGTGCGCAAATCGGTGCTTTGCGGCCTGGCGCGCATCCTGGGGGTGCCGTTCGCCGTTCACATGCACGGCGCCGATTTCACAGCGTTCCACGCCAGGATGCACCCCGCGGCACGTCGTGCCACCGGGTTCGTGCTGCGCCGTGCCGCGCGCGTGATCGTCCTGGGCGAGGGCTGGCGCGATTTCCTCGTCGGCGAAATGAGCCTCGACCCCGCGCGGGTCGTCGTCATCGTGAACGGCGTGCCGAAAGCGCCGCCGCGGCCGGCGCGCGCGGACGGGCCGCCGCGCCTCCTGTTCCTCGGCCGGATCGGCGACAGGAAAGGCGTGCCTGACCTGCTCGCGGCACTGGCAGAACCGGCCCT
>CAHJWU010000332.1 GCA_903643085.1 Rhodospirillales bacterium | reverse complement strand
GCTGTCCGCGCCGGCGTCCGGCCGCTCCTGCGGGGCCTCGGCCGCGGGCTGGGTCGCCGGCACGGTCAGCCCGTGGTCCGCAGCACTTCGTCGACGGTGGTCAACCCGCGCGAAGCCTTGGTGAACCCGTCCTCCACCATGGTGGTGAGACCGTTGCCGCGGCCGGCGGCGAGCAGGCGGGTCGAGTCCGCCGGAGCGCTGCGCGCGCAGGAGGTCGACGAAGCTTTCCGCTGGGGCGATGCTCGTGCCGAACGTCACGCCGACCGCTCCGCTCTTGCGTTCATTCGCGCCAATCCAGAATGTAATACGGTTGGTTAGGGCTTTTGGAGGCGGTGATCACGGCTTCGGCGCTCTTTTTGCGGCCGCTCGTCTCGTCGGCGTCGATCCGCACCGTGTAGGCGGGCCCGGGCAGCGCCTTGATAAAGGATGCGAGATCGCCTCCGAGCGCGGCTTGCGCGTCGCGGGCGGCGTCCTCGGAGCCGGACTCGCGGGCGGCGAGCAGCTGCTCCAGCTTCAGCTTGGTCATACCCGGCAACGATTGCAACACGTCGGGATCGGCGGTCAGGATGTTGAGACGCCCGTCGGGATTGTAGATTGTGAGCCTTCTGCGCAGCAGCCGCATGTCCTCGCGACGAACGCCCTCGATGTCGCCGACGTCTTCCACCGATTGTAGGCCTCGCCGCTTGCGAGGTGCTTTCCCGTTACCTGAATCGTCTGAGGACTGGACGCTTTCAGATGCCGTTGCGACGCCCGCAGGCGGCCTGCCATTCTCCGGAGGCGAGACTGGCGGTTGACCGGTCGGCTGAACGCTAATCTCGGGAATCGAGCCGTTGGGCGGACCGCGCAGCTCGACGATGCGCGTGACGACGGCGGTCGCCGTCGCCTGGTCCATGTCGACGCCGGTCAGCACGCCGAGGAGCAGCTTCGGATCGGCGGCGTTGAGGTCGACCTTGCCGGCTTCGTCGGTGACGTGCGGCGTCACGCCGCCGCCGGTGAGGCGGATGCGGCGGCCGTTAACGAGCTCTGGCCGGATCCGCAGCACTGCAAGCTGGTAGGCGGCGATCTCAATTCCGCTCAAGAGGAGGCCAGACGAGGCGATATCGGCATCCTCGACGCGTGCCGTTCCGAGTGCCGAACGCACCAGGATCGAGCCGGCGGCGAGCAGGCCAGTGAGCATCACCATAACTGCCAGCACGGCAACGAGGATGTAACCGCTGCCCTGGCTACGGCTTTGAATCGTAACGTTGCGCGTAGCGGCAGCGAGACGTTGCGACACGGCGCGAAGCCGTCGCGCCGAGCTCAGAAGTGGGGCCTTGCTTGCCATCACTCGGAGCCGATGGCGGCGTGCTCGGTGCTGCCGCCCTTGCCGTCGGGCCCGGCGGAGGTGATCGCATAGGGCGCCGCCTTGCCGGGCACGTGGTAGGCGAAGGGGTTGCCCCAGGGGTCCGCCGGCACGTTGACCTGCTTCAGGTAGGGGCCGGACCAGTGCGGCTCGGAGGCCGGGCGCCGCACCAGGGCCTCCAGCCCCTCGCTGTTGGAAGGGTAGCGGCCGTTGTCGAGGAAGTAGAGGTCGAGCGCCGAGTTGAAGGACTCGATCTGCAGGTGTGCCGTGCGCTCGCGCGAGGACGACAAGTAGCCGAGCACGCGCGGCCCGACGAGGCCCATGACCAGCCCGAGAATGACGAGCACGACCAGGAGCTCGACCAGGGTGAAGCCGCCCTTCGTGTCGCGGCGGGGACGGCGCCGTTCTGCCGAGCGCAAACGAGCACAAAGAGTAGCAAGGGAACCAAGCGCAAGGAAGCCGAATGAGGGTGCCATTGAGAACGCCTACTATTTCTTTAGGTGGTTGACACGCTCATCAGGACGGGAATGATCGACCTTGAGCTTTGCTATAAGAATGCCGGACGCACATTATAGTCGGGCCGATCTACGCTATGGCGCGTGAGCACCGTGTCGAGCCTCATTTCGTGACGCGGCGCGTGCAGGTCCATCGCGCGCAGCTTGCCGCGCTGGCCGTCGGCGTAGGCCGCGGCGTCGCCGCCGCTGCGTATGACCACTGGATTGATGAAGATCACGAGTTCCGTCCGCGTGAACGCATTACTGGAGTTGCCAAGATAGTCCCGATTTGTTGTCCGACGAAAGGCAGCTGGTTGCGGGCGCGCTGGCGCTGCTCCTGGATCAGGCCGGCGAGCATGACGCTCTGCCCGCTGCGCACCGAGATGTTGCTGGCGACGCGGCGCTTGGAGATCGTCGGCGTCAGCGACTGCGTGCCGTCGGCCTGCGGCACCACGGCGGAGATGATCTGGTCGAGGTCCATGTCGACCTCGCCCTTCTGTCCGACGCGCGGGATGATCTTCAGGATGACGCCGGTGTCGAGGTACTGGACCTGGTTGAGCGTCGGGGAATTGGTGCCGATGGTGCTCTGCGCCGACTGGGTGGTGACCGGCACCTGGTTGCCGACCTCGAACGTCGCCGGCTTGTTCTCCATGACCACGATCGAGGGGTTGGAGAGGATGTGGACCTTGGACACGGCGTCGAGCGCCGAGAGGATCACGTCCTGGGTGCCGGCGCCGGAGCCGCCGAGACCGCTCAACCCACTCAGGCCGAGGCCGCCGAGACCGCCCAAGCCGCTGCTTCCCGCCGCCGAGACCGAGGCCACGGAGGAGGCGATGGCAAGCCCCTGCTGGGCGGTCGCCTGCAGGCTGACCTGCCCCGGCATGTTGTTGAGGTAGAACTGCACGCCGTATCTCAGCGCGTCGTTGAGCGCGACCTCGGCCACCGTGACGTTGATCGCCACCTGCAGCGGCGGCAGGTCGAGCTGCCGCAGCACCGCGCTGACCTTGGCGTAGGTTTCGCCGTCGGTGTAGGCGACAATGGAATTGTTTCCCGTGTCGGCGGTGAGCGACAGCTTGCTCTTTTCGCTCCCGCCCTCGCCGCGGCCGGCCTCGATAGGCTCTGCCGGGTTGCCGCCGAGACCGCCGGGAGCACCTGACC
>CAHJWU010000331.1 GCA_903643085.1 Rhodospirillales bacterium | reverse complement strand
CCTGGGAGCGGCCACCCTAGGCAACACCGCGGGCAGCGTCCCCGGCGAGCAGGTACTCGGCGTCCGCCCAGCCGACGACGTGAACGCCGAAATGGTGGCGAACGGCCAGGATCCCGCCTGGCAGAGCGGCACGGACGTCACCAGCAAGATCGTTCCCGCCGGGACGAACTACAACATGGTCGTCAGCCAAGGCCAGGCGTCGGCGCTGGAGCAGGGCGGCAACGCCTATGGCGGATGGGCGAGCGGTGACCCGATTCCTTCGCAGGATTACGCCCGCAACGGACTCGCCATACAACCCGCCTACAAGGATGACGTGTCGATGGTGGCACAGGTGCAGACGACGCAGCCGCAGCAGATCAACAGCGGCACGGTCGGGCCGCAGGGCAACCTGCCTGGCCAGGGCTCGCAAGTGCAGTTCGTCGGAAACCGCAACCTCCAGCTTGCCGGTTCACCGCAGAACATTCCGCTCAGCAATCCGCCTGCGGTGCCGCAGCCGGGACCGGCCGCCATCGGCGCGGTGGCGGGCAGCCGGCCTGATCAGCTGCCGCCCCATCCCTGACCATCGAAAGCGAGACCCCACATGCCTCCGATCGAAAACCTGCAACTCCACAGACGCGATGGCCGCATCATCACCGAGGACATGCGTCCCGGCTTTACCGCCCGGCTCGGCTGGAAGATAGACAAGGTGGTTGCCGCCACGTGGACGTCCGGCGGGGTGGAGACACGACTGGAAGGACTGGGGTTTCTCGTCGTCCATCTCGTGACCGGCCGCAACTTCCTCGGTGTGATCGTCACCCAGGAGCAGACAGGCGACAGTCGCCTGGTGGTCGTGGACGCGACGGGAGCCATCCGGCACACGATCAGTAACGAGCAGATCCTGCAGGGAAGCGCGACGACCGGGATCTTCAGCTGGATGGAACACGGCAGCCCGCCACAGCCGGACCGGTTTGCGGGTATTTTCCAGCCGCCGGACAAAGACATGTTCAGGCTCGACATCGACGCAGCCGCTGGCCAGGTGATCTCTGTGGGCAAGGCACGTTAGCTGGTATACGGCGCCAGCGCCTGACCGATGCTGCGGGTTTTATGATGCGCTTGTGCTAGCCGGCCTGCAGGACGACCGTTTTGGAATAAAGGTAAAGCCAGAGAGGAAGGCAAGGCCTTCTTTTTCGAGAAAAAGAAGCAAAAAGCTTCTATTTGCGCTGTCGCGGAACGTGACGCTTGGGTTAGCATGACGCGCATCGACACGAGGCGGAATCGATGTCGTTTATGTCATGCCAGTCCACGCTGAACGTGAGACATAGCAAGCTTCTCTTCTTTACGACACACAAACCTCACAGCCTCGATACCTAGCGAGGTCGGGTTGTCTGCGGACGCATCGGAGCAACACTTCTTAATTTTAAAAAACGAGAAGGTGTTTTTGAATCGCGCGAATCAAATTAAAAGCAGTCCGGTGACATCTGCAGCTTTGCAGGGCCTATGTGGCTCTGAAGAAAATACGGTCGTGAACCTGCATAATCGACGCTTGCAAAGGGTAGCGACACTAGCACGTCTCTTAAACAGTCCATTATTCAAGGACAGTGATTCACCTTCGCGATCGGTAGCCGGGTGGTTCGGGCAGATACGCCTGATGACGATGCGGGTGAGTGAAATCAGCCTCTCATCAGAAAAAAGCCTTTCCTGCCTAATCCGGTTCCATGCGAAAATTGCCACGCGCGGCCAGATCATCCGCCCCGATCACGGTAACCACCGCAATCCCAGGACCGTCCGGCGCCCAGCGCAGTTCCGCGCCTTGGCCCGACACCGGACTGCCATTGATGATCCAGCGGAACGGCGCGGTCCCGCCGCGGACGCGCAGCGTGACGGCGTCGTAGGCCGCTGATCCCGGCGGGCGTGTCAGGTCGATGGTGGCGCCGGAGGGCGGATACTCCAGCACCGGGCGGCTCAGCACGGCTTGCAGCGGCGCGCCAAACCGGCGCAGGGCTGGGGGCAGGTCCGCCGTGCTGTCCGCCAGGATCGCGCCAAATGGTGGCGGTGAGGCAGCATCGGCCTGCGGCGGCAGCAGGCCGAAGGCTTGCAGCATCAGAGGTGCTGCGGTGGCACGGCCGAAACTGCCGGGACGGGGCGTGCCCTCCACCCGCCCTGTCCAGACCCCTACCGTCATGGCGCGCGAGTAGCCCACCGCCCAGGCATCCCGGAAACCGTAGGACGTGCCGGTCTTGAACGCGATGGCCTGCCCGCCGGTCAGCGACGCGTACGCCATGCCGGGCGGCGGCGGCGAACCTTCGAGCACCTGCCGCAGGTAATAGACCGCGAGCGGGCCCAGGAACGCCGCCTTTTCGGTGGCGGTGCCTTGCGCGCGCACCAGCGGCGCCGTGCGGCCGTCGTCGCCCAGCGCCGCGTAAAGCATCACCATGTCGGACAGGCTGATGCCCAGGCCACCGAGTGCGACAGCCAGGCTCGCCTGGCGGCCCGGCATGGCCACCCGCGCGCCGGCCTGGCGCAGACCTGCCACGAAGCGGTCAGCACCCACCGCCTGCAGCACCTGCACCGCCGGCACGTTGTAGGATTGCCGCAAGGCGGTCTGTGCGGTGATGGCGCCGTGGTAGAGGTCGTCGAAATTATGCGGTGCGTAGCCTGGTATCAGGCCGGGCGCGTCGCCGATCAGCGTCAGCGGGTGCAGCAGGCCGGCGTCGAACGCCAGGCCGTAGATGAACGGCTTCAGCGCCGAGCCGGGCGAGCGCCTGGCTGCGGTCAGGTCCAGGTCCGCGCCAGGCAGGCCGGGTCCGCGTCCGCCCACGCTGGCGCGCACGGCACGCGTGGCGTTGTCCACGATCATTGCCGCCACGCCCACTTCTGGCGGCTCGGCCGCCGTCTCGCGGTCTGCCAGGTCCAGGCCCAGCACACCGCTCAAGCGGGTTATCTCGCGGCCCGTCGCCGTGTCGGTGTGGTAGAGGCGCCGCACATTCGCCAGCGTGTTGAACAGGAAGTGCGGCT
>CAHJWU010000330.1 GCA_903643085.1 Rhodospirillales bacterium | reverse complement strand
AAGCTGCGCGAGTCCGGCATCGCCGCCATCTTCCTGGACACCTCGCCGCGTCCGGCGCCGGACGCCCGCGCGCTGGACCATGCCATGGGCGCCCGCTACGTGGCGCTGCCCTATGCGGACGCCGCCGGCGTCTCGCGCGCCATACGCGCCCGGATGTGACGCCGCCCGTCAACTGGCCGGACAGCGACTGGCCGAACAAGGCGGCGAGCCGTTTCGTGGCCGATCGTGGCCTGACCTGGCACGTACAGGTGGCCGGCAGCGGCCCTGTGCTCCTGCTGGTGCACGGCACGGGCGCCGCCACCCATTCCTGGCGGGACATGCTGGCCCCGCTCGCCGAACGTTTCACCGTGGTGGCGCCGGACCTGCCAGGCCATGGCTTCACCAGGGTGCCGGGCGGCCATCCCCTCTCGCTATCCGCCATGGCGCGGGACCTCGGCGGGCTGTTGCAGAAGCTCGGCCTGCAGCCGGAACTGGCCGTCGGGCATTCGGCGGGCGCGGCTATCCTGGCGCGCATGTGCCTGGACGGGATCATCGCGCCGGCCGGGCTGGTCAGCCTGAACGGCGCCTTTCTGCCGCTGGCGGGGGCGGCCGGGCAGGTGTTCGCGCCGCTGGCCCGCGTGCTGGTCGGCCTGTCCATACTGCCGCAGATCTTCGCCTGGCAGGCCGGCAACCCGCGCGTGGTGGAGCGCCTGCTCACCGGCACAGGCTCCCGCCTGGATGCCGCCGGGGTGGCGCTCTACCGGCGCCTGGTGCGCAACCCCGGCCACGCCGCGGCCGCCTTGCGCATGATGGCGAACTGGGACCTGGCACCCCTGGTGCGCGACCTGCCGAAACTGCAGTCGCCTTTGCTGCTGGTCGTGGGCGAGGGGGACCTGGCGATCCCGCCCGCCGACGCCGCGCGCGTGGCCGCTCTGGTGCCAGGCGCCCGCGTGGTGCGCTGGCCCGGCCTGGGCCACCTGGCGCATGAGGAGAACCCCGGCTTGGCGGTGCGCTGCGTAGGGGATTTCGCCACGTCGGTAGGTGTGGCGTGAAGGATCTGCTGGCCAACGGCCACGTGCTGGACTGGATCATCGCCGGAATGGTGCTGGAAGCGTGCGGCTTGGTGGCGCTTCATCGGCTGACGAGCCGCGGCGTGTCGCCCGGCGCCCTGCTGCCCAATCTGTGCTCGGGCGTGTGCCTGTTGCTGGCGATGCGCCTGGCGCTAGGCGGTGTCTGGTGGGGCTACGTGTCGCTGGCGTTGTTGGGCGCGCTTTGCTTGCATGTGGGCGATCTTTGGCGCCAGTGGCGGTAGGCAAGCAAGCAGTCCTTTTTTGAAAAAAAGGACCAAAAAACTTTTCTCCCCGGGGCGGGTGTTTCAGCACCCGCCGACAGGGAGCAGAAGTTTTTGGCTTCTTTTTTCAAAAAAGAAGGCCGTTCTTTTCTAAACTCCTAATCGCAAAAGAGGGGTTCCACCCACTGTAAACTTCAGCTTACACTTCCAGTGCGTGACCCACATTCCCCCCCACGATCGGCCCCACGCCGTCGTCATAGGCAGCGGCTTCGGTGGCCTGGCCGCAGCCGTGCGTCTCGGCGCGCGCGGCTACCGGGTGACGGTGCTGGAGCGGCTGGATGCGCCGGGCGGCCGCGCCTACGTATTCCGGCAAGACGGCTTCACCTTCGACGCCGGCCCCACAATCGTCACCGCGCCGTTCCTGCTGGAAGAACTCTGGGCGCTGTGCGGCCGGCGGCTGGCCGACGACGTCGATCTGCGGCCGATCAGCCCGTTCTACCGCATACGCTTCGATAACGGTGAAGTCTTCGAATACACCGGCGACGCCGAGGCGATGCGGGCGCAGGTCGCCGCCTTCAGCGCGCGCGACGTGGCCGGCTACGAAGCGTTCATGCGCGCCAGCCAGGAGATCTACCGCGTCGGCTTCGAGCAGCTGGGCGACGTGCCGTTCGAGAGCTGGACGGACATGGCGCGCCTGGTGCCGCAACTGGTGCGCCTGGGCAGCCTCCGAAGCGTGCACGCGCTGGTAGGCAAATACGTCAGGGACGAGCGGCTGCGCACCGTGCTCAGCTTCCATCCCTTGCTGGTCGGCGGAAATCCGTTCGCCGCAAGCTCCATCTACAGCCTGATCTGCTTCCTGGAACGCCGCTGGGGCGTGCATTTCGCGATGGGCGGCACCGGCGCGCTGGTCAGCGGCCTGGCCGACCTGATCAAGTTCCAGGGCGGGCGCATACGTTGCAACGCGGACGTGGCCGAAATCCTCGTCGAGAACAAGGCAGCCTGCGGCGTCAGACTTGCAGACGGCACCGCCATACGCGCCGAAATCGTCGTCTCCAACGCGTGTTCCGCGCACACCTACGCCAAGCTGCTGCCGGCGCAGCACCGGCGCCGCTGGACGGACAAGCGCATCGCGCGTGGCCGCTACTCGATGAGCCTGTTCGTCTGGTATTTCGGCACGCGCCGGCGCTACGAGGACGTGGCGCACCACACCATCCTGCTGGGGCCCCGCTACCGCGAGCTGCTGCGCGACATCTTCGCCCGCCACAGGCTTGCCGACGATTTCAGCCTCTATCTGCACCGCCCCACCGCCACGGACGCATCGCTGGCGCCGGAAGGCTGCGACTCGTTCTACGTGCTGTCCCCGGTGCCGCATCTGCAAAGCGGCACGGACTGGGAGGCAGAGGCCGAACCCTACAGAAAGAAGATCGCGCGCGCGTTGTCCGACAGCATCCTGCCCGGACTGGAAGACGAGATCGTCACCTCGCGCATGATGACGCCGCAGGACTTTGCTGGCCGCCTGCTCTCCTACCGCGGCGCGGCCTTCGGGCTGGAGCCGATCCTGACGCAAAGCGCCTGGTTCCGTCCGCATAACAGAAGCGAGGAGGTGGCAAACCTCTTCCTCGTCGGCGCCGGCACGCATCCCGGCGCGGGGCTGCCCGGTGTTCTCTCCTCCGCCCGTGTTCTGGACAAGGTCGTGCCGCATGCCAGCATCTTCGCCTGACGCACCCGGCCGCGC
>CAHJWU010000329.1 GCA_903643085.1 Rhodospirillales bacterium | reverse complement strand
CGCCGAGCTGCGGCCGCCGCCGCGGTAGTCGCGTACGCCGTATTTCCGGTCGTAGGTGAGGTCCGCATGGCCGGGGCGGTAGTTCTGGGCGATGTTGCCGTAGTCGCGCGAGCGCTGGTCGATGTTGTCGATCTGCAGCGCGACCGGGGTGCCCGTGGTGCGGCCCTCGAACGTGCCGGACAGGATGCGGACCTGGTCCGGCTCCTGACGCTGGGTGGTGAAGCGGGACTGGCCCGGGCGGCGGCGGTCCAGGAAGGGCTGAATGTCGGCTTCGGTGAGGGCCAGGCGCGGCGGGCAGCCGTCGATGACGCAGCCGATCGCCGGGCCGTGGCTTTCGCCCCAGGTGGTTACGCGGAACAGGTGGCCGTATGTGTTGTGGCTCAAAGCAGGCAAGGCCTTCTTTTTTGAAAAAAAGAAGCAAAAAACTTTTGACTCCGCTGTCGCGCGCTCGCCGGAGACTCGCCGACAGGGAGCAAAAGTTTTTTGCTTCTTTTTTTCAAAAAAGAAGGCCTTCCTTACTCTTCCACGACCGCCGCGATGTCCGGCGCCTTCGGGTTCTTCATCCCGATCACATGATAGCCGCAATCCACGTGATGCACCTCGCCCGTCACCGCCGTGGACAGATCCGACAGCAGATACAGCCCGGCGCCGCCCACCTCGTCCACGCCCACGTTGCGCTCCATCGGGCTGTTGAGCTGGTTCCAGCGCAGGATGTAGCGGAAATCGCCTATGCCGTTTGCCGCCAGCGTCTTCAGCGGACCGGCGCTGATGGCGTTCACCCGTATGCCGTCCGCGCCCAGATCCATCGCCAGATAGCGCACGGAGGCTTCGAGCGCCGCCTTCGCCACGCCCATCACGTTGTAATGCGGCACCACGCGCTCGGCGCCCAGATAGCTGAGCGTGAGCAGCGAGCCGCCCTGCGGCATCATGGCGGCGGCGCGGCGGCAGACGGAGGTGAAGGAGAAGCAGGAGATGTCGAGCGCCTGCAGGAACACCTCGCGCGGCGTGTCGACGTAGCGGCCGCGCAGATAGGCCTTGTCGGCAAATCCTATCGCGTGGACCAGGAAATCGATGGTGCCCCAATCGGCGCGAACCGCATCAAACGCCGCGTCGATGCTGGCCTCGTCGGTCACGTCGCAAGGGTGCACGTGGCTGGCGCCGACGCTGGCTGCCAAAGGCCGCACGCGCTTGCCCAGCGCCTCGCCCTGGTAGGTGAACGCGATCTCCGCCCCCTGGGCGGCGCAGGCGGCGGCGATGCCCCAGGCCAGCGAGCGGTCGTTGGCCACGCCCATGATCACCCCCCGCTTGCCGGCCATCAGCGTTCCGCGGGCCGGCAAGGTGTGGGTCTGGTCAGGCATAAGCGTCCTCGGGGGGTGCGGTAAGCAAGGTGGGCGAGGGTGGTGACACACGCGGGCGGAGGTAAGCAAGCAAGCGGTTCTTTTTTGCAGGAAAGAACCGGAAAACTTTCGACTCCTGTCGACGCTCCGGCGCCTTGCCCGGGCGGACAGCGCCGGCTGCCGCGCGGTTGCGGGCAGACAGAAGCCTTCGGAGCCTCTATCCTGAAAGGACGAGCGTCTCGCTACGAGTCGTACCCCACCAGCATCTCCAAGGGCACGTCCAGCTTCGCCCGCCCGCCCAGGAACGTCAGCTCGACCAGCACCGCGGCCGCCGGCACCTCCGCGCCCATCTGGCGCAGCAGCCCGATGCCGGCAGACATCGTACCTCCCGTCGCCAGCAGATCGTCGACCACGACCACGCGCTGGCCCGGCGAGACCGCGTCCGCCTGCATCTCGATCCGGTCCGTGCCGTATTCCAGCGCGTAGTCCAGCCCGACCGTCGCACCCGGCAGTTTGCGCGGCTTGCGCAGCATCACGAAGCCGCAGCCGAGCTTCAGCGCCAGCGGGGCGGCCAGCAGAAAGCCGCGCGATTCGATGCCGGCGAGCAGGTCCGGCTTGTAGCCGCCGACGCGGCTGGCGAGCCGGCCCATGGCGACCTGCCAGGCGTCCGGATGACGCAGCAGGGTGGAGATGTCGTAGAACACTATGCCGGGTTTGGGGAAATCCGGGATCGAGCGGATATGGTCTCTCAGGTCCAACGTAGGGGCTCCGGGGAAAGGAAGGAGAGGCCTTCCTTGAAAAGAGACGCAAAACTCTCACCCGCATCTGCGCCTGCCGGGTGCCGCCTGGCAAAGCGAGGCGCGGACGCTGGTGGCAAAAGTTTTTGCTTCTTTCCAAGAAAGCGGGCCTTTCTTCCTACGATGTCCCGCACCCCCATAGCCACCGCAACCATCGTCCTCTTCGTGCTGCTCTGGCTTGCCGGCGCCGCCATCCTGGCGGACTACGTCCGCCCGCTGCACTGGGCGATACAGGCCGTCTACTACGCGATCGCCGGCTTCGCCTGGGTCGGCCCGGTGCGCTGGCTCATGCTGTGGGGCGCGCATAGACGCTAGGCCATCCAGGACGCGCCGCCCGCGTTCGGCCGGCGTGGCAGACCGGACCCGTATCGGCGCGCTGACCGGCCTGCGGGGCGTGGCGTCGATGTCCGTCGCCTGCTACCACCTGCTGCTGCCCGCCGCTTTCGTGAGCGGGATGCCGGCGCGGCTGCTCGGCCGCTGCTATCTCGCCGTGGACCTGTTCTTCGTGCTGAGCGGCTTCGTGCTGGCGCGCTCTTACGGCGGGCGTCTCGGCGGCGTCCCTGCGCTGGCTGGAACGGCCGGCTTCCTGCGGCGCCGGCTGGCGCGCATCTATCCGCTGTACGGCATGGTCCTGCTGAGCCGGCTGGGCTACACCGCCCTGCATTACGCCAGCTTCCACCTGCCGCTTGCGTGGATCGCGGCACCGCTGAGCCGTCCCTGGCTGGAAATCCCGGCCAACCTCGCGCTGGTGCAGTCCTGGGGCGTGGCGCCCAGCATCATCGGACCTGGCTGGTCGGTGAGCACGGAGTGGGCAGCCTACTGGGCGTTTCCCGCTGTGGCGATGCTCATGCTGCACGCCCGCCCGGCGGTGTCGCTGGCCGGTGCCGCCGGCGCCGCGGCGCTGGTGCTGGCG
>CAHJWU010000328.1 GCA_903643085.1 Rhodospirillales bacterium | reverse complement strand
CCACCTCGTCCGTGGTCATGGCTGCCTGGCCAACACCGCGCTGCCGACATTCAGCGCCGGCCAGCAAGGTGCCGTGGCGTGCGACACCTCCGGCCACCTCTACGTCATCACCGTGCCGAGTGCCAACAACGTGCCGACCTACCAGCAGGCCGTCACCAGCGGTGGCGCCAGCATCTACCGGGCGATAAACGCGGCCTCCTCCACCATGGCCGCGCTCGTCAAAACCGGCACCGGGATGGTCTACGGCTACGAAGCCTGCAACAGCGGCAGCGCCGCCGCCTACCTGCGGCTGTTCGCCCTGGCCGCCGCGCCGACCGTGGGCACCAGCGTGCCGGTGATCAGCAAGCTGCTGCCTGCAGGAGGCTGCCAAAGCACCGCCAGCAACGTGGGCCTGGTCTTCGGTTCGGGCATTTCGATGGATGTGACGTCAGGCAGCATGGCAGACGGCGATACGGCGGCGATTGCCACCGCAAGCCAGGTGACGGTGGAAGTCTATTACAAGTAAACGCAGGCCGTGGCGTCCGGCACCGCGGTCTCACCGTCCCGCGGTGAACGTCGCCCCGACCCGCAGCTTGTTGCTTGATTGTCGCGTGGCCGTGCATTCGGCCGCCCTGCGAGTGCGGGCCCTGGCAGGGATCGCAAGGGATCACCGGGGATGCTCCAGAGCGGCTCAGCCCGCGCGGCCACGAAATCTGCGCTTCCGCCAACAGGCAATCGCCAGGCTTGCGCCACAGGCAATCCCCAGGCCGCCGACTGAAAGCTCTGCCTCCTGCGTAGCCGATGCCCGCCGCCGAACCGGCCGCGGGACCGGCGGGCAAGTTCCTGCCCACCCGTCATGGAAGACGTGTCCCGCCGAAGCTTTGCGCCCGCTGCCCCACCGGCTACACACCACCCGTGCCCGCCCAAAAACACCTGCTCGCCATCGAGGGGATGTACCCCCCGGATATCGGCCAGCTCCTTGACCTCGCCGAGAGCTACGCGCTGCTGAACCGCTCCGGCAAGACGCAGCGGGACCTGCTGCGCGGCCGCACGCTGATCAACCTGTTCTTCGAGGACAGCACCCGCACCCGCACCAGCTTCGAGCTCGCCGGCAAGCGCCTGGGAGCGGACGTCATCAACATGTCCGTCTCGGCCAGCAGCGTGAACAAGGGCGAGACGCTGCTGGACACCGCCACCACGCTGAACGCCATGCAGTGCGACCTGCTGGTGGTCCGCCACGACCAGTCCGGCGCGCCGGCGCTGCTCGCCCAGAAGGTGGATGCCGCCGTCATCAACGCCGGCGACGGCACGCACGAGCACCCGACCCAGGCGCTGCTGGACGCGCTGACCATACGCCGCCGGCGCGGCACGCTGCAGGGCCTCACCATCGCCATCTGCGGGGACATCGCCCACAGCCGCGTCGCCCGCTCCAACATCTACCTGCTCACCACCATGGGCGCCGCGGTCCGCCTGATCGGCCCGCCCACGCTGATGCCGCCCGGCATCGACCGACTCGGCATCGACGTGTTCCACAACATGGACGAGGGCCTGGCCGGCGTGGACATCGTCATGATGCTGCGCCTGCAGCGCGAGCGCATGACCCGCGGCCAGATACCCTCGGCCCGCGAATACTTCCGCTTCTACGGCCTGGACGCCGCCCGCCTGGCGCGCGCGCGGCCGGACGCGCTCGTCATGCATCCGGGCCCGATGAACCGTGGCGTGGAGATCGACAGCGCGGTGGCCGACGATCCTGCGCGCAGCCTGATACGCGAGCAGGTGGAGATGGGGGTGGCGGTGCGCATGGCGGTGCTCGATACGCTTGGGCGTAGGCAGACGCGGAATGTTTAGGCAAGCAAGGCCTTCTTTTCTGAAGAAAAGAAGCAAAAGACTTTTGCTCCGCTGTCGCGCCTGCGTTGAAAGGTCCGCGACAGCGCAGATAAAAGCTTTTTGCTTCTTTTTCTCGAAAAAGAAGGCCTTCCTTTCTTCCTTCGGAATGCCCCACGGTGCGTGACATCCTGATCGAAGACGCCCGCCTGCTGGACCCCGCAAACGGTCTTGACCGAAACGGCGCGCTGCTCATCCGCAACGGCCAGATTGCCGACCATGGCGCCAATCTCGGCCGCCCGGATGACGCCGAGATCATCGACGCAGGAGGCGCCATACTCTGCCCCGGCCTGGTGGACATGCGCGTGGCCCTGGGCGAGCCGGGTTTCGAATACCGCGAGACGATCGCCTCGGCCGCGCTCGCCGCCGCCGCCGGCGGCGTCACCACACTGGCTGCGCTGCCGGACAGCGCGCCGGCGATCGACGACCCGGCCCTCGTCTTCCTCCTGCGCAGCCGGGGGGACGCCACCGGCAGCCTGACCATCCTGCCGTATGCCGCCATCACCCGAGGCTGCCGCGGCGAGGAGATGGCAGAGCTCGGCCTGCTGCGCGAGGCGGGTGCGGCGGCGTTCACCGATGGCCGGCGCGCCATCGCCAGCGCCCAGCTCATGCGCCGTGTGCTGAGCTACGCGCGCGCCTTCGGCGGCCGCATCGTCCAGCACCCGGAAGACCCGTCGCTGGCCGAGGGCGGGGTCGCCACCGAGGGCGAGCTCGCCACCCGCCTCGGCCTGCCGGGCATTCCGCTGGTCGCGGAATCCATCATCGTGGCGCGCGACATACGCCTGGCGCGCCTCACCGGCGGCGCGCTGCACTTCGCCCATGTCAGCACCGCCGAGACCATCACGCTGATACGGCGCGCGAAGGACGAGGGCCTGGACGTCACCTGCGACACCGCCCCGCCCTATTTCGACCTGAACGAGACCGCAATCGGCGACTACCGCACCTATGCCAAGCTATCGCCACCGCTTCGCCCGGAAGCCGACCGCCGCGCCGTCGCCGAAGCGCTCGTCGACGGCACCATCGACGCGGTCGCCTCCGACCACCAGCCGCGCGACGCCGACGACAAGCGCCTCCCTTTCGCCCAGGCTTCGGCGGGCGGCGCCGGCCTAGCCACCCTGCTCGGAATCACGCTGGCCCAGCACCACGGCAGCAACCTTCCGCTGGCGCACGCCATCGCCCTGCTAACCAGCCGCCCTGCCCGCCTCCTCGGCTC
>CAHJWU010000327.1 GCA_903643085.1 Rhodospirillales bacterium | reverse complement strand
CACCGAGTGCCAGCCCCAAACTGTCGAGCAATATGGATTTGCCGGCGCCCGTCTCGCCCGTCAGCACGGACAGGCCTGGGCCGAATGCCAGGTCGAGGCGCTCGATCAGAACCACATCGCGTATGGCGAGTGATGTCAGCAAGAAAGAACTGCCTTCTTTTTTTCAAAAAAGAACTGCTTGCTTCCTTCCTTCAACCGCGCCCTCAGAAAATCCAGCCGAGCGTGCGGGTGAAAAACCCGGGACTGTCCGGCGCCGCGTTGGAGGCGACCGGTCCCTGCACCGCGCCCACTTGGCGCAGGTCGTTCCAGCTGTTCTCATACCAGCTGCTGCCGGGATAGTTGTACGCCAGCACCGCCGCCGTGCGCTTCGCCTCGCCCACCATGCCGAGCTTGAGGTAGATCTCCGTCAGGCGGGACAGCGCTTCGGCCACGTGGTTCGTCGTCTGGTAATCGTCCACCACGCGCTGGTAGCGCCCGATCGCCGCGGCGTAGAAATGCTGCTTTTCGTAGTAGCGCCCGATCTCCATCTCCTTGCCCGCCAGGTGGTCGCGGCACAAATCGATCTTCAGCCGCGCGTCGCGGGCGTAGGCGCTGTCAGGAAAGCGGTTCACCACTTCCTGCAGCGCGCTCGTCGCCTCCGTCGTGCCCTTCTGGTCGCGCGAGATGTCGGCGATCTGCTCGTAATAGCAGAGCGCGCGCAGGTAATAGACGTAGCTCACGTCCTTGTTCGCCGGATGCAGGGCGATGAACCGGTCGAGCTGGGAGACGGCTTCGGTGTAGCTGTCCCGCCGGTACTCCGTGTAGCCTTCCATGAGCTGTGCGTTCGTCGCCCAGCTCGAATACGGGTAGTTCTGCTGTATGGCGTCGAAATGCTTCACCGCGGTGGTGTAGTTGCCCTTCTGCAGCGCATCCACGCCGTTGCTGTAGAGCTGGTCCGGCGGCTCGTCCGCGAGGTTCACCTTGGGCGTGTCGTCGGTCTTGGTGAACGGCAGGACGGAGTTGATTGTCTTGCACCCGCCCAGGCCCAGGGCCAGCAGGAGCGGAGCGGTACAGGCGATACGGCGCACGGTCATGCTGCTGCTCTACACCAACGGCGGGGGCGAAGGCGAGTGAGGAGGGGCAAGAAAGCAGCCGGCCCAGGATGCACAGGAGGCGGGCCGGACCGGCGGCGCGTACAGGTGGCGCCGGGTCAGGCTGCCTTGGCCACGCTGTCATAGCGCGCGGAGCTCCAGCCCGCCGCCTCCAGGCTTGTCCGCCGCCAGGCAAGCGGATCGGCGAACAGCGCACGCAGCAGCGCGTTGTTCAGCGCGTGGCCGGTGCGGTGCGCCACGAACCGGCCGTGTATCGGCGCCCCGGCCATCGCCAGGTCGCCCACCGCATCCAGCATCTTGTGCCGGACGAACTCGTCCGGCGAGCGCAACCCTTCCGGGTTCACCACCCTGGCGCCGTCCACCACCACGGCGTTGTCCAGGCTGCCGCCGCGCGCCAGCCCGGCCGCCTGCAGCGCCTCGATCTCCTGCAGCATCGCGAACGTGCGCGCCGGCGCCAGCTCGCGCCGGAACCCCTGCTCCGTCAGCGACAGGGAGAGCGCCTGCCTGCCGATCGCCACCGCCTTGAAGTCGATCGACAGGCTCATGTCCAGCCCCGCAGCACCTGGCCGGAGCTCGGCGAACGCTTCGCCCATCTCCACCCGTACCGGCTTCAGGATCTCGATGACCTGGCGCGCCGCCAGCTGCCGCCGCCGCCCGGCACATTCGATCAGGAACACGAAAGGGGCGGCCGAGCCGTCGAGCACCGGCACCTCGGGCCCGTCCACCGCAACCACGGCGTTGTCCACACCCAGCCCGGCCAGCGCCGCCATCACGTGCTCCACCGTCCGCACGCAGGCGGCGGGGTCGGCCGCATGCGCCACCTGGGTGCACAGCCGCGTGTCCGTCACCGCCGCGAAATCCGCCCGTATGTCCACGCCGAGATCGGTGCGCCGGAAGACGATCCCGCTATCCACCGCGGCGGGAAGCAGCGAGAGCGACACCTTCTGTCCGCCATGCAGGGCCACGCCGACACAGTGTATGGCGGAGCGCAACGTATGCTGGCACGTCGCCAGATCGTCGATGGTCATATCCGTCATACCGTCCATTCGCACGTGACCTTCCGCGTGCCGCCGTCTGGCGGCTATCGCCTGTTATCCAGGCCGTAAACCTTGTGGCAGGGACTGGTCAGGGCCCGGAGACAGGAAGACCGAGCGAACATCTACCCCGTCGCCGTTTTGCCATCCAGTCAATGATTATTTCTGCGTATTACGCTGCAAAACGCTGTTTATAAAGCATTTCTTGCGCTGCATACAGGCGGGTGAAACGTTGGGCGCCCAGACGGCCGGCAAAGTAGTCCGCCAGAAGCCGCGGGCAGGCGGCTGTAGTCGGACCGGCTTTGGTGCTGGCGGTTATTGCCGTGCGGAGACCCCGGCCCGTTTCTGTTTCGTTACTATACGCCGCTACGGGGCCGAATGTTGTGCCGGCGGGCAACATCTTCGTCGCTGCGAAAAAACAGCAGAAACATTTGCTTTCACGCCGCTTCAACGCCGGGCATCCCGTGAGATGCCCGGACGCCGTATAAGCGGGGCGGGGCGGAGGTTCTCGATCCCCTTGGAGAGGATTGCTGCCGCCTTGCGCCGCTATCCGCGCTAGGAAGACTGCCGGCGCAGGAACGCCGGGATGTCCAGCCCGGCCGCTTCAGGCTCAGCCAGAGCCGCCCGCACCTGTACCGCCGCGTCCGCCGCCTCTGCCGCCGCCCGTGGTGCTGGCCGGCGCAGGTCCGGCTCCTCCGCCGCGACAGGGACCGCCCCGCGCTTGAACGCCCCCGTCACCTTGCCGAACAGGCTCGTCCGGCTGGACGGCGGCTCCACGCTCTGCGGCAGCTGCGTGAACAGCGGATGCGGGGCAGGGGTCTCCGCCCGCGCCTGGGGTGCCGCGACGGGCCGCTCGACCTGCGCCTGAACCGCCTGGGAGAGCGACGGCTGCTCGTCCTCGTGTTGCGCGTAGGCCACCGCCGTCGCCTGGTTGCCGATGGGCATGCGCGGCGGGATCAGGTTGCCCACCGTCTGCAC
>CAHJWU010000326.1 GCA_903643085.1 Rhodospirillales bacterium | reverse complement strand
GCGTGCTGCCCTCGATCCCGAGCGCGCGCCGCGCCGCGCCGCGATCCATCGGATGAAACATGGCGAGATCGACGCCGTTGCGCAGGACGGTGATCCTGGCCGGCTCGGCGCCGAGCGCCACCAGCGCGTCACGCAAGCCGGCGCTGACGGTGATCACCGCGGCGGCGTCCCGCGCCGCCTGGAGGATCATGCGGCGCGGCGCCGGGTAGTCGGGGAACTGCGTGACGTCGGAACCGCGCGCGGTGATCACCACGGGCAGGTTGAAGCGGCGGCCCAGCCAGGTGGCCGCCACGCCGTCCGGGTAGAAGTAATGCGCGTCTATGGCGTCGAACCGCTCGCCCTGGGCCAGCAGCCTGGCCAGGCGCCGTGCGGCGGAGCTGTAGAGGAGCCACGGTGCGGCGCGCATGCCTATGGCGGGGATGGCGAGCCAGCGCGGGTGCAGCACACGCAGGCCGTGGCGCTGCTCTTCCGGTGGCGCGGGGAGGCTCCGGCCGGGGAACCAGGCGATCGGGGCCAGGACGGTGGCGCGGGCCTGGCCTGTGGCAAGCAGGTGGCGCAGGCGATTTTCGACGAACACGCCGTGGTTCGGTTGCGAGGGGTTTGGGAAGAGCGTGGTGAAAACCAGAAGGCTCAGCAAAGGAAGCAAGGCCTTCTTCTTTGAAAAGAAGAAGCAAGAAACTTTTGCTTCACCGACGCTGGAACGCGCCGGTGTTTTCTGACGCCTCCGGCTGATGCGAACGCTGGTAGCAAACGTTTTCTATTCGCCCTCTCAAAACAAGGACTGCTTGTTCGGCTCATTTCAACGACGTCAACAACCGCTGCGCATCCGCCTTGCCGGTAAAATCCGCCGGCGCCGCCACGGCCGCCTGCAACTGCGCGCGGGCCTCGGCCGTGCGGCCGCTCGCGTTCAGCGCGAAGCCGTAATGATAGGCCGCCGAGGCCTTTGCCACCGCCTCCGACGAGCCGGGCTTGCCGTCGGGCAGGTTCGTCACCGCCTCCGACAGCAAAGGCAGGGCGGTGGGCGTCTCGCCCTGACTGGCCAGTATCCAGCCCAGCGTATCGGCCACATCCGGCGTCGGCGCCTGGAAATAGGCGCGCTCGGCCAGGCTTTTCGCGGCTGCGCCGTCGCCGCGCTGCTGCTTGATCCAGGCGAGGTTGTTCAGCGAGGCCGGATCGGTGCGCCGAACGGCGAGCACGGCGCCCAGATGCTGTTCGGCTTCGTCCAGCCTGTTGGCGTCCAGGTCGAGCGACGCCAGCACGGCTTGCGCGGGGATGTCGTCTGGATGCCTGGCCACCCATTCGGACAACAGAGCGAGCGACTGGCCGGCGGCACCGCTGCGCGAGAGGGCGGTGGCGGCCTTGGTGGCCAGTTCACCGGAGGGCGCGGTCTTGAAGGCGGCCAGGAACGCGGCGGCCGCCTGTCTGGCGTCGCCCTGGGTCAGCCAGGCATCGCCGGCGAGCGCGTTTGCGCCTGGCTGATTGTGCGGGTCCGCACGAAGCGCGGCCGCCTCCGCCAGCGCCGCCTGCATGCCGTGCTGGCGGAGATCCACGCCGACCAGGGCGCCGAGCAGGCTCTCGTTACCAGGTGAATGTTCCAGGCCGTCGCGCAACGCGGCACGGGCGTCGTCGTAGCGCCTTGAATCGACGAGCAGGCCGGCCAGGTCCGCGCGGGCGCGCAAATTGCCAGGCACCTGGCGTATGGCGCTGCGATAGGCCTGTTCCGCCAGGTCCGGCTTGCCGTCGATGGTCAGCACGCGGGCGCGCAGCACGTCGAGCTGCGGGTTGTTGTCCGCACTCGCGCGGTCCAGCAGAGCCACGGCGCGCGCGGCCTGGCGGGCGCGCACGTAGGTGCCGGCGAGTGCGGCGGTGATCCCGGGGTTGTCGGGCGCGGCGGCGTGGGCGGCTTCGGCCACGGTCACGGCGCGGTCCACCTGCCTGCTGGCGAACAGGGCGGGCAGCAGCACGTCCAGCGCAGCCTCGTCGTCGGGGTGGTGGCGCAGCATCTCCTCGAGGAGCTTCTCGGCGGCGGGCGCGTCGCCGCGCAGGCCGTAAATGCGCACCAGGTTCAGCCTGGCGGGGCGGCTGTCCGGGAAACGGGCGAGCACGTCGCGCAGCTGCCTCTCCGCGGCATCCGTGTCCAGACCGGCGATGTGCACCTGGGCGGCCAGCACGCCCACCTCCTCCGCGTCGCCGATGCGCTGGCGCAGGCGTTCCACGTCGGCGATGGCGGTGGAAACGTCGCCGCGGGCCAGGTCCGCCTGGACGATCGCCTCGCCTGCGAGGCGCTGGTTGGGCGAGATCGCCAGCGAGCGTTTCAGCTCGGCTTCCGCACCCGCGGGATCGCCCATGCTCAGGTCGGCGGCAGCCAGGCGGTTGCGTATCTGGACGTCCTGCGGCGCCAGCGCGCTCGCGTCCTCGAAGCTTTTCCTGGCGTCACGCGTGTCGCCCGTCA
Organism: Rhodospirillales bacterium; assembly: GCA_903643085.1. Classification (GTDB taxonomy): domain Bacteria; phylum Pseudomonadota; class Alphaproteobacteria; order Acetobacterales; family Acetobacteraceae; genus BOG-908. The sequence continues at coordinate 723 of CAHJWU010000326.1, read as the reverse complement.
TCACCAGCGCGCGGCCCCGCAGGTCCAGCGTGTCGGAGTCCGGGTGGCCAGCGAGCGTGCTGTCGCGCAGCAGCGCCAGCACGCGGTCCGGATGCTGGCGCGCGAGGTCTATGAAGGCCATCAGCTTCAGCCCGCCAGGGTCGTCAGGGTATTTGGAGAGGAACTTGGTGGCTGCCTCCTCGGCCTGCGCCGGCTGGTTCATGCCGAGCTTGGTGACCGCCAGGAAGTAGAAGCCGCGCGGCAGCTGGCTGACGACGGTGGAGATGTTGGTCAGCGCAGTGTCGGCGGCAGGGTAGTCGCCCATCTGGATCGCCATCATCGCTTCGAGGTAGTTGGCGCCGACGTTCTTCGGCGATCCGTGCAGCACCTTCTCCGCCGAGGCCCGGGCGGCTTCGGTGCGGTTCAGCGCCGCCAGCGAGCGCGCCTCTATCATGCGCGCGTCCTGCCGGTTCGGGTTGGTTGCGAGCAATTGCTGGGCGGCGGCGAGTGCGCCCGCGCCGTCGTTGCGTCGCATGGCGATCTCGGCGTTCAGCAGCACGGCTTCCGGCTGGTTCGGCTCTGCGTGCAGCACCTTCTGTGTCCTGGCCGAGGCACCGTCCAGGTCGTCGGCCGCGAGTGCGATGCGGGCGGCGGTGAGCAGGACCTCGCGCTCGGCCGGCGCTTCGGCTTCGGCCTGCGCGCTGGTGGCGCGTGCGCCGGGCGTGTCGCCCAGGGAGAGCTGGG
>CAHJWU010000325.1 GCA_903643085.1 Rhodospirillales bacterium | reverse complement strand
GGCCCGCGCCGGCCGGTCCCGCCGCGCCATCGGCGCGCATCTGGCCAACAAGGGCGTGCCGGGCGAGCTGGCCCGCGAGGCCTCCGTGGAAGACCCGGAGCAGGAGCTTGCCGCGGCCCTGATACACGCCCGCAAACGGCGCCTGGGTCCCTGGCGTAAGCTGGAGCCCACGCCGGAGTTGCGCCGACGGGAACTGGCCAACATGGCGCGGGCGGGATTCCAGTCGGCGGTGGCCGCGCGGGCGCTCAGGCTGGATCAGGACGAGGCGGAAGCCCGGATCACCAGGTTCCGGGCGGATCTGTAGGAAGAAAGGCCTTCTTTTTCGAGAAAAAGAAGCAAAAAGCTTTTGCTCCGCTGTCGCGGGACCGTTGACGCGCGCGCGTCAGCACGGCGCACCCGACCAGGACGAGATGTTTGGTTCTTTTTTCAGAAAAGAACGGCTTTCTTGCTTCCTGCTTCCCGAGGCGCCGCAGGTTGCACAACCGGACCCGCTGCGCCACATGCCTGTGCACGTGGTTGGAGGAGATTTTCATGGGCAGTATGAGCATTTGGCACTGGCTTATCGTGCTGGCGGTCGTTCTTCTGCTGTTCGGCGGCGGCAAGGTCAGCACCCTGATGGGTGACTTCGCCAAGGGCATCAAGGCCTTCAAGAAGAACATGGCCGAGGACCACGACGTGTCGATGGAAGCCACTGCCGAGCGGCCGGCCGGCTCGATCGCGGCGCCCAACGCGCCAATCACGCCCGCCGCCGCCACGACGACGGTGCCGCGCGAGCCGAGCGCCGTCCAGCACGGCTGACAGCTTGACCGCCATCCCCGCTCGCGCCCGCGATGACATCATCCGGGCCGGACGGCGCATGGACCAGCGCGGCTGGGTGCCGGCCACCGCGGGCAACATAAGCATCCGCCTTCAGGACGACGCAGGCGGGGCCGGCCGGATCGCCATCACGCGCAGCGGTGGCCACAAAGGCTTCCTCGACCCCCGATCGGTCATCGAGGTCGATCTCGACGGCCGCGCCTTGGACCCCGGTGCCAGGCCAAGCGCGGAGACGCTGCTGCATTGCCAGATCTACCGCATCTTTCCTGACGCCGGCGCCGTGCTGCACGGCCATTCCGTGGCCGGGACCGTGCTGTCCATGGCGGAGCCGGCCGGGCGCATCGCGCTTGCCGGCTACGAGCTGTTCAAGGCGTTTGCCGGGCAGCGCACGCATGATACGACACTCGCCTTGCCGCTGTTCGCCAACGACCAGGACATCGGCCGGCTCGCACGCGCCGTGGCGCCGCATCTGCCGGACTGCCCGATGGGCTACTACATACGCGGCCACGGCGCCTATGTGTGGGCGCCCGACATGGACGCGGCCCTGGCCCGGCTGGAAGCGCTGGAGTTCCTGCTGGATTGCGAGCTGGCCCGCCGCCATATCACCGCCCCGAAGCTGGAGATCACCCCATGAGCCGCCTCGTCGTCACCCCCGACACCACCCCGGGCCAGCCCGAGCTGACCACCGAGGACCCCGACCGGATCGCCCAGGCGCTGGCCCCGATCGGCGTGCGCTTCGAACGCTGGCCGGACAGCGTGGCGGTGGACCCCGAAGCGGAGAGCGACGCCATCCTGGCCGCCTACCGCCCGCATCTGGATGCGCTGATGGCCGGCCGCGCCGGCTCGGCGGACGTGCTGCGCCTGCGCCCGGGCAACGCGGCCTACCCGGCGATGCGGCAGAAATTCCTCGACGAGCACATACACACCGAGGACGAGGTGCGCTTCTTCATCGACGGCGGCGGTCATTTCATCCTGCACGCGAATGGCCGCGTGTATGACGCCTACTGCACGGCCAACGACCTGATCAGCGTGCCGTCCGGGCTGAAGCACTGGTTCGACGCCGGCTTGCAGCCGCATGCGACGGTGCTGCGCATCTACACCGACAGTTCGGGCTGGACACCGCATTACACCGGCGATGCGATCAGCGCATTGTTTCCCGCGGTTTAGGGTAGGTAAGGCCAGGGGCTCTGCCCCTGGACCCCGCTAAGGACAGTCGTCCTTAGAACCTGTCTGTCAGCCTGCGGAAAGATGGGGGTCTGGGGCCTCCAGGCCCCAGCGGGGTTTGGGGCAGAGCCCCACACTTGCCGCCGCTATCGGCCAGGCGACAGGTGCAAAAATGTCTGCTCCTTTTCGTCAGAAAAGGCCTTCCCTGCTGTGAGACCCACCGCCATCCTCACCGACATAGAAGGCACCACCACCCCCATAGCCTTCGTGCGCGACGAGCTGTTCCCCTACGCCCGCGCCCGGCTGCCAGACTTCCTGGCCCGGCACGGCGCCGAGCCGGAAGTGGCCGCTCTGCTGGCCGAAGCCACGCACCTGGCCGCTAGCCGCCCGGTGCAGGACGCCCTGCTGGCCTGGATGGACGCGGACGCCAAGGTGACGCCGCTGAAGGCGTTGCAGGGCCTGATCTGGGAGGAGGGCTACGCGAGAGGCGAGCTGCTTGGTCGCCTCTACCCCGACGTGCCCCCCGCGCTGCGGCAGTGGCGCGCGCGCGGCATACGACTCTACGTGTATTCTTCCGGCTCCGAGGCGGCGCAGCGGCTGATCTTCGGTCATTCGGACGCGGGCGACCTGGCCGGCCTGTTCAGCGGCTTTTTCGACACGCGCGCCGGAGCCAAGCGCGAGGCGGCCAGCTACCGCGCCATTGCGCGCGCGATCGGCCTGCCGCCCGGCGAAGTCCTGTTCCTCTCCGACGTCGGAGAGGAGCTCGACGCCGCGGCGCAAGCCGGGCTGCTCACAACCCAGCTCGCGCGCGCGCAGGACGGCACGATCGCGTCCACGCGCCATCCGGTGGCGGCGGATTTCGCGGCATTGCGCACCCGTATCGGCTGACATCCTGCTCCACGGCCGGCCTGGCACCAGATTTTGTGTGCCGGGCGGAGTTGTCCACAACTTTTTGTGGTTTGACGGTTGAGCTCGACAGAAATCTGCGTCACGGTGGCTACATCATCTGGTGGCTGAACCGGGAAGGAGACGCAAGATGGAGTGGAACGACGACTCGATCGACCGCCTGCGCGCATTGTGGGCCGAAGGTCACTCCACCGCCGAGATCGGCCGCCGCATGAGCGTCTCCAAGAACGCCGTCGTGGGCAAGGCGCACCGCCTGAACCTCGCCGCGCGCCCGTCGCCTATACGGCGCGACGGCGAGAA
>CAHJWU010000324.1 GCA_903643085.1 Rhodospirillales bacterium | reverse complement strand
CCGGTCGCCCGGCCGGTGGGCTGGGAGGGCGAAGGCCCGCCGCCGCTGGTGCTGATGGTGCGCGAGCCGCGTGGCCAGGCCGCCCTGGCACCGGGCCAGCGCGTGCTCGCCCGCCTGAAGCCGATCGACGGCCGCAAATACGAGGGGCGCACCATCAAGCGCCTGGCGGAGTCGCCGGCGCGCATACTCGGCGTGTTCCGCGCGCCCAACCGGCTGGTGCCCACGGACCGGCGCAGCAAGGCCGAGTGGCGCATACCCGAAGGCGAGACGAACGGCGCGGAAGACGGCGAGATCGTGCTGGCCGAACCGTTACCTGGCGGCGCCTACGGCCTGAAGCCCGCACAGATCACCGAGCGGCTCGGCAACATCGGCGACGCGCGCTCCGTCAGCCTGATCTGCATACACACCCACGACATCCCGACGGTGTTCTCCCCCGAGGCGCTGGCGGATGCGAAACGCGCCCGCGCCACCCCGCTCGGCAAACGCACGGACCTGCGCGAGACCCCGCTGATCACCATAGACGGCGAAGACGCACGCGACTTCGACGACGCGGTGTATGCCGAGCCGGACGGCGACGGCCACCGCATCATCGTGGCTATCGCCGACGTGGCGCATTACGTCCGCCCGGATTCGCCGCTGGACCGCGACGCCCGCCTGCGCGGCAACAGCTGCTACTTCCCGGACCGCGTGGTTCCGATGCTCCCCGAACAGCTCTCCAACGGCTGGTGCAGCCTGCGCCCGAACGAGGACCGCGGCTGCCTGTTCGTGGAGATGTTCGTGGGCGCGGACGGCCGCAAGACGCGCCACCGCTTCGGCCGCGGCCTGATGCGCTCCGCCGCGCGCCTCACCTACACGCAGGTGCAGGACGCGTTCGATGCCAACGACGCGCCAGGCCTGGACCCCGGTTTCCTGCCCGCGCTCTATGCCGCGTTCCGTGCGCTGCTCGGCGCCAGGCAGACGCGCGGCACGCTGGACCTGGACCTGCCGGAACGCCGCGTGATCCTGGACGAGGCGGGCCACGTCGCCAGCATCGCGCCGCGGCCGCGCCTGGACAGCCACAAGCTGATCGAGGAGTTCATGGTGCTGGCCAACGTGGCCGCCGCCGAGGAGCTCGAACGGCTGCACCGCTCCTGCATGTACCGCGTGCACGCGCCGCCGTCCGAGGAGAAGCTGGCCAATCTGCGCCAGTTTCTCGGCACGCTGGAGATCAGCCTGGCGCCAGGCGCCAAGGTCTCGCCGCGCGACCTGGACCAGGTGCTGAAAAAGGTCGCCGGCACCGAGCACGCGCCGCTGGTCAACGAGGTGATGCTGCGCAGCCAGAGCCAGGCCGCCTACAGCCCGGAAAACATCGGCCATTTCGGTTTGTCGCTGCCGCGCTATGCGCATTTCACCAGCCCGATACGCCGTTACGCGGACCTGCTGGTGCATCGCGCGCTGATCGCCGGCCTGAAACTCGGCCTCGGCGCGCTGTCTGACGCGGAGGCAGCGGGCTTGTCGGACACAGCGGAACACATCTCGGGCACGGAACGGCGCGCGGCCCTGGCCGAGCGCGAAGCAATAGACCGTTACCTTGCTGCCTACATGGCCGATAAAGTAGGTGCCACCTTCGAAGCACGCATATCCGGCGTGACGCGTTTCGGGTTATTCGTAACCGTGCATGGCAACGGGGCCACGGGCCTGCTCCCGATCTCCACCCTGCCGGACGATTACTGGATCCACGACGAGGCGACGCAATCCCTGACCGGCCGCAAGACGCGCAAGACGTTCCGCCTGACGCAGGATCTGACCGTTCGGCTGGCAGAGGCGAGCCCCGTGACCGGGGGGCTGATCTTTGCCCTCGCACGAGGGAAGTAAGGCAAGCAAGCAGTCCTTTTTTGAAAAAAAGGACCAAAAAACTTTTTCTTCCTACGCATCTGCGGCAGCCAGGTGGCTCTGAACGGACGCGGCCGCAGCGCCAGGAACAAAAGTTTTTTGCTGCTTTTCTGCAAAAACGACGGCCTCTCTTCCTTGCCTTTTTTCTCGCTCAGGTCTTCCCCGCCCAGGCCGCCTTCGAGGCCCCGCTGGCAGGCCGCGTCTTCGGCGCCGCCCTGGCCTTCGCGGCACCGCGCACCCTGGAGCCCGCCACCGCCCAGCAACTGACCCTGTGGGGCCTGCACGGCATCACCGCGCTGGACCCCGCGCTGACCGTGGACCTGCGCGGCCCCCGCCTCCAGCTCTCGGACGGCGCCCGCATCCTGCTGGACCGGCCAGCGCCCGCGCCTGCCGACGCCGAAGCCTGGGGCCGTGAAGCAGCCGGGATCGAGGCGGCCGCCTACGCAGCCTCCGCCACGCTGCGCGCCGCCGGCACGCAGGGGCTGATCCAGGGCTTCTTCGACGAGATGTTCAACCACCTCGACCCGTATTCCCGCTACGAACCGCCAGCGCCCGCCGAAGCCGAGCGCACCAAGCTGTCGCAGGACGCCGCGGCCGGCATCGGCGTGATCGCGCGCGGCCACGCCGTGGTGATCGACAGCCTGGTGCCGGACGGCCCCGGCCAGGAGGCCGGCGCACGCGTGGGCGACCGCATCCTCGCCGTTGACGGCCAGCGCGCGCGCGCCGGCAGGCTGGATCAGGTGCGCGAGGCGCTGTCCGGCCCCGAAGGCACCAACATCACGGTCAGCGTGCGCGGGCTGGACGGCATGGCGCGCACGCTGCCGCTCACCCTGGCTTACGTGCCGCCGGAGACGGTGTTCTCCGAACGCACGGGCGACATGCTGGTGATACGCATCAGCAGCTTCACCAGCAACACCGCCCAGCGGCTGAGCGAGGCGCTGGAGGCCGGTCTTGCCGTCAAGCCGCCGCCTGCCGCCATCGTGGTGGACCTGCGCGGCGACCGTGGCGGGTTGCTGCGCCAGGCCGTCACCGCGGTGGCCCTGCTGGCCGACCACGGCGTGATCGCCAGCACCGCCGGCCGCGCGCCGGAGGCCACGCATGACTGGCGCATCGACGGCGGGGACCTCACGCACGGCCTGCCGGTGATCGTGCTGGTGGACGGGCGCTCCGCCAGCGCTGCCGAGATCATGGCGGCCGCACTCGCCGACCTCGGGCGCGGCGTGGTGGTGGGAAGCGCCACTCTGGGCAAAGGGCTCGTGCAGACGATCACCCGCCTGCCGGACGCCGGCGAGCTGTTCGTCACCTGGAGCCGCGTGCCGACGG
>CAHJWU010000323.1 GCA_903643085.1 Rhodospirillales bacterium | reverse complement strand
CCGGCCGGGCGGTGCCGGCGCGCTGCAGGCGCGGCGCCAGGCCGGCCACGGTCGCCGTCTCGAAGATCGTGCGCATCGGCAGCTCGACCCTGAAGGTGGAGCGTATGCGGCTGATCAGCCTCGTCGCCAGGAGGGAGTGCCCACCCAGATCGAAGAAATCGTCGTCGATGCCGACGCGGTCGAGGCGCAGAAGCTCGGCGAACAGCCCTGCCAGTATCTCTTCCTGGGGGGTGCGCGGCGTGCGCACTGAAACGAGGCTGAGATCCGGCTCCGGAAGCGCCTTCTGGTCGAGCTTGCCATTCGGCGTGAGCGGCATGGCGGGCAGCACTACCACCGCCGTCGGCACCATGTAGTCCGGCAGGTTGGCGACGAGCGCGCGGCGGATGGCGGCCGCATCGCAGCCGCCCTCGGCGGCCACCACGTAGCCCACGAGCTGCTTGTGCCCAGGCTGGTCCTCGCGCGCGATCGCGGCCGCCTGCGTCACCGTGGGGTCGGCGAGCAACGCCGCTTCGACTTCGCCGAGCTCGATGCGGAAGCCGCGTACCTTCACCTGGTGGTCCACCCGTCCGAGGAACTCCAGCGTGCCGTCTGTTCGCCAGCGCACCAGGTCGCCGCTACGGTACATGCGCTCTCCCGCCGGCCCGAACGGGCAGGCGACGAAGCGCTCCGCGGTCAGGCCGGGGCGCCCGAGATAGCCGCGGCCGACGGCGACGCCACCGACGTAGAGCTCGCCGGCCACCCCGACCGGCACCGGCCGGCGATACGCGTTGAGAATGTAGATGCGCACGTTGTCCATCGGCGTGCCGACGCTCACGCGCTGCCGGGCCGGGTCGTATCGCAGGTAGGCGGCGGTGCACGACACCGAGGTCTCGGTGTGTCCGTAGGTGTTGACGAGGCGCGTCGAGGCGGGCCTCAGCTGATCCCAGAGCTGCATCTTCTGCATCGGCACCGCGTCGCCGGTGACATTGACCAGCCGGATGCCGCGCAGCCTCTCGGCGGCCAGCGCGGGCGCTTGCGCCCATTCGGTCAGCAGGTTCTGCCAGTGCGCGACCGTGACATGGATAAAGCTGCAGGGTTCGCTGTCGTCATCGGCCGGGCCGAAGATACGCGAGCCGATCACCAGCGTCGCACCGCTTGCGAGGGCCGGGAACATCTCCTCGATCGACAGGTCGAAGCTGGCCGAATTCTGCTGCAGCACGACGTCCGTGGCGGTGCTTTCGAACAGCCGCATGGAGCCGACGATGTAGTTCACGATGGAACGGTGCTCGATCACCGCGCCCTTCGGACGTCCGGTGGAGCCGGAGGTGTAGATGACATAGGCCGGGCTGCGCGGGTGCAGCGGCCGGACCCGCTCGGCGTTGGATGGATTGGCGGTGCTGGACGCGGCCAGGATGGCGGACAGCCCTGCCTCGTCCAGGGCGAGGATCGCCGCGGCCCCGCCAAGGCCGGCGGTGGTGGCGGAGGTGCCGATCAGGATACGCGGCCGGGCATCCTCGATCATGTAGGCGAGGCGCGCCTGCGGATAGTCGGGGTCGAGCGGCAGGTAGGCCGCCCCGGCCTTCAGGATCGCCAGAAGCGTCAGCACGAGCTCGGCCGAGCGCGGCAGGCAGACGGCGATAATATCCTCCGGCCCCGTCCCCAGCGAGATCAGATGGTGGGCGAGGCGGTTGGCTCGTTCGTTCACGGTGCTGTAGCGCAGACGTTCCGCCTCAAAGACCAGCGCGACAGCGTCCGGACGAAGCGCCGCCTGCGCCTCGAAAAGGCCCGCGAGAGGCACATCCGGCATCGGCCGTGCGGTGTCGTTCAAGGTGACGAGCAACCTGTGCTGTTCTTCCGCAGACAGCAGTTCCAGCCGGCCGATCGCCTGTTCCGGCGCGGCCGCCATGGCCGCCAGCAACCTGCCCAGGCGCTCCGCCCAGCCGGCGATGGTGGCGCGATCGAACAGGTCGGTCGCATATTCGATCGAAGCTTCCAGCCCGAGCGGCGTACCGTCTTTGCCGCGCCGCTCGGTGAAGGTGAAGGTGAGATCGAACTTGGTGGTGCCGGTCACGACGCCGTCTGCGGTGGCGGTGAGCCCGGGAAGGGCGAAGCCCGGCTCGGCGTTGTTCTGCAGGACCAGCATCACCTGGAACAGCGGGTGGCGGCCGAGCGAACGCGGTGGATTGAGGATCTCGACCAGGCGCTCGAACGGCAGGTCCTGGTTTGCGAAGGCCGCCAGGTCGACCTCGCGTATCCTGGCCAGGAGCACGCGGGTGCTGGGGTCGCCCGACAGGTCGGCGCGCAACACCAGGGTGTTGAGGAAGAAGCCGACCAGGTCATCGAGTGCATCGTCGGTCCGGCCGGCGATGGCACTGCCGAACACGATGTCAGTACCGGCGCCGAGACGGGTGAGCAGCGCGACCGCCCCGGCATGCAGCACCATGTAGAGGCTCGCCTGGCTCTCGCGCGCCAGCACCAGCAACTGGCGATGCAAGGCCGCGTCGAGGTCGAACGTGAACAGCTCACCGTCGCGGCTGGCAACCACGCGACGCGGCCGGTCCGTCGGCAGCTCGATCTGTTCGGGCAGCCCGGCCAGGGTTGCCTGCCAGTAGGCCAGTTGCTGCGCCATGCGGCTGTCGAGATCGCTCTCCTCGCCAAGCAGGGCGTGTTGCCACATCGTGTAGTCGGCATACTGGACCGGCAGGGGTGCCCAGGCCGGGTTCGCGCCGCGGCTGCGTGCCTCGTAGGCGATCGCCAGATCCCGGGCCAGGGGTGCAAGCGACCAGCCATCCCCGGCGATGTGATGCATCAGCAGGAGCAGCACGTGACGTTCGGCGTCGAGCCGGAACAATGAGGTGCGCAGCGGCAGCTCGCTCGCCAGTTGGAAGGCGTACGAGGCCCCCTGCGCCAGCATCTCGGGCAGCATCTCGTCCGTGCTGTCGATTATGGTGAAAGCCGGCCGCGCTGAATGGACCGGCAGGATCAGCTGCCTGGCGACGCCCTCGGTTTCGGCGAAGATGGTGCGCAGGCTTTCATGTCTGGCCACCACGTCGGCGACAGCGGCCTCCAGTGCGCCGGCCTGCAGCGGTCCCGCCAGGCGCAGGGCCAGCGGGATGTTGTAGGTCGGGCCGGGGCCTTCGATCTGATCGAGGACCCAGAGCCGGCGCTGGGAGAAGGAGAGCGGGATCGCATCGGGCCGATCCTGCCGGCGCAGTGCCGGCCG
>CAHJWU010000322.1 GCA_903643085.1 Rhodospirillales bacterium | reverse complement strand
CGGGGGAGTAAAAGTTTTTTGCTTCTTTTTTCAAAAAGAAGGCCTTGCCTTACTCCGCCGCCGACGCCACCCCATGCACTATCCTGCGCCGGACCCCCCGCGCCCGGCGTTCCAGGATCAGGTAGATCACCGGCGTGGTGTACAGCGTAAGCGCCTGGCTGACGATCAGGCCGCCGACGATGGCGATGCCCAGCGGCCGGCGCAGCTCGCTGCCGGTGCCGAAGGCGAGCGCCAGGGGAAGCGCGCCGCACAGCGCCGTCAGCGTCGTCATGATGATCGGGCGGAAGCGTTCCACGCAGGCTTCGCGTATCGCCGCCTCCGGCGTCATGCCGCGTTCGCGCTGGGCGTCGAGGGCGAAATCCACCAGCATGATCGCGTTCTTCTTGACGATGCCCATGAGCAGAACGATGCCGATGACGCTGAGCACGCCGAATTCCGTGCCGCTGACCAGTATGCCGAGGAGTGCGCCCAGGCCGGCGGAAGGCAGGGTGGACATGATGGTGATCGGATGCAGCAGGCTCTCGTAGAGCACGCCCAGCACGATGTAGATCGACAGCAGCGCGGCGCCGATCAAGGCGGGTTCTGAGGCGAGCGATTGCAGGAAGAGCTTGGCGTCGCCTTCGAAGGAGATGTGTACCGAAGGCGGCGGCGACAGCTCCGCCACGATCGCCTTGGCGCGGTTTACCGCGTCGCCCATGGCGAGGGTGGGTTTCAGGTTGTAGCTGATCTCGCCGGCGACGCGCTGGGCATCGTGCACCACGTTGAGCGGGGCGATGCCGTAGGTGATGTGGGCGACGGCGCCGAGCGGCACGGGACGGCCGGTGTTCGCGCCGACATAGACGTGGTCGAGGAAATGCGGATCGCGCTGCAGCCAGGGCAGGGTTTCGAGGATGACGCTGTACTGGTTGCGCTGGCTGTAGATCGTCGAGATAGGGCGCTGGGCGAAGGCGTTGCCCAGAGCGGTGTCGATCGCGGCGGCGGAGACCTGCAGGCGCGAGGCGGCCTCGCGGTCCACGGTGAGGGCGACCTGCGGGGAGTTGGAGTCCTGGTCCGAGGTGACGTCCAGGAAGCCCGGTTCGTGCTGCAGGCGGGTTTCGATGCGGCTTTCCCACAGGCCGAGTTCTTCGATGTTGTCGCCCAGCACGTCGAAGCTGAACTGGCCGCCGGCGCCCTGCTTGTTGCCGCCGCCGAAATCGCCCGGCGCGAACAGCACGGTGTGCAGGCTGGCGATGGGATCGAGCAGCTTGCGCAGGCGCGCGATGACGAGCTTGGCTTTCGGGCGGCCCTCCGAGCGGGGTTTCAGAGAGATCAGCAAGGTGCCCTGGTTTGCCAGGTCGAAGCCGTTCGCCACGCCCACGGTTGAGCCCACGGCGGCGACGGCCGGGTCGCGCAGGATGATGTCCACCACGCGCTGCTGCTCGGTGACCATCTGCTGGAACGACGCGCTGGCGGGGCCCTCGGTGGTGCCGCGCAGCAGGCCGGTGTCCTGGTCGGCCACGAAGTTCTTCGGCACCGCGGCGTAGAGATAGAACGTCATGACTATGGTGAGCACGGTGACGAACAGCATGGTCCAGCGGTGGCGCAGGCTCCAGTCCGCGCCCACCATGTAGCGCCGGGTGATCGACTGGAAGCCGCGCTCGAACCACTGGTCGATTCGCGCGAGCCGGCCGGTGGGTTCGCGGTCCGCCAGGCGGCCGCAGACCATGGGGGTGAGGGTCAGCGAGACGACGGCGGAGAACACGATGGCGATCGTGAGCGTCCAGGCGAATTCATGCAGGATGCGGCCGAGCAGGCCGCCCATGAACAGCAGCGGGATGAACACGGCGACCAGAGAGAGCGTGATAGAGACGACGGTGAAGCCGATCTGGCGGGCGCCGACGATTGCCGCCTCCAGCCGCGTCATGCCCTGTTCGCGCAGGCGCGCGATGTTCTCGATCATCACGATGGCGTCGTCCACGACGAAGCCCACCGAGATGGTGATCGCCATCAGCGAGTAGTTGTTCAGCGAGAAGCCGAACGCCCACATGCCTATGGCGGTGGCGGCGAGCGAGAGCGGCACGGTGACGGCGGCGGCGACGGTGGCGGCGATGCGGCGCAGGAAGATGAACACGGTGACCAGCACGAGGGCGCCGGTGATGAGCAGGGTGATCTTCACGTCGTTGGTGCTGGCGCGGATGGTCTGCGTGCGGTCGTCCAGCACGGTTATCCTGATGTCAGGCGAGATCCAGCGGGCGACCTGGGGGAGGAGCGCGCGCACGCGGTCCACCGTGTCTATCACGTTCGCACCTGGTATCTTGTAGATGCGCAGCAGGATGGCGGGCTTGTGGCCGTTCCAGGCGGCGAGGCGGACGTTGCTGACGCTGTCGATGACCTTGGCCACGTCGGACAGGCGGAGCACGGCGCCGTTGCCGGCCTTCAGCACCAGGCGGCCGTAGGCGGCGGCGCGGCTGATCTGGCCGTTTATGGTGATCTCCTCGGCGCGGTGGGCGCCCTGGAAGCTGCCCGTGGGCTCCAGCACGTTGGCGTTCACGATGGCCTGGCGGACGTCGTCGGCCGAGATGCCGGCGGCGCGCAGGGCGCCGGGGTCGAGCTGCACGCGTATCGCCGGAGTCTGCCCGCCATCGATCTGCACGCGGCTGACGCCTTCTATCTGGCTGAAGCGCTGCTGCAGCACCGTGTCCGCGGCTTCGTAGACCTGGCCGACGTTCAGCTCGTCGGAGGACAGCGCGATCGTCATTATCGCGAGGTCCGCGGGGTTGAACTTCTTGTAGGTGGGGCGGACGGGCAGGCCGCTCGGCAGGTCGGTCTGCGCGGCGTTGAGCGCCGATTGCACGCTGCGCGCGGCGTCGTCCGTGCCGCGATCGAGGTCGAACAGGACTATGACGTTGGCGTTGCCGACCGAGCTGGTGGAGAACATGTCCGACACGCCGCCTATCTCGCCTATGCGGCGCTCGAGCGGGGCGGCGATGGAGTTGGCCATGGTGGCTGGGTCGGCGCCGGGGCGCGAGGCGAAGACGACTATGGCGGGGACGTCTACGTTCGGCAGCGCGGCTACTGGGAGAAACTGGTAGGCGACCACGCCGCCTATTAGCAGGCCTAGCGAGAGCAGGATTGTGGCGACTGGGCGCAGAATGAAGAGGGTGGAGAAGTTCATGGAGTTGCGCAGTCAAGGAAGGAAGCAAGGCCTTCTTTTTTGAAAAAAAG
>CAHJWU010000321.1 GCA_903643085.1 Rhodospirillales bacterium | reverse complement strand
CCTACCTCGATCATCTTGTAGAGCATCAATAAAAACTTGGAGGCCATGCGCGTGCGCGCGCGCCGCTTGGTTATCTTGCGCTTCGTGCGCGTCTCGCCGCCATGCAGCGGCCCGTCTTCCCCCTGGAAGGCCGCCACGCTCTGGCCCTGGGTGCCCAGGCCGGTCCGCAGGTCGGCGCGGCGCTGCGTCAGGTGCGCGCCTGGTGGCTGCAAGCCGGGTGCCGGCCGGACCGGCAGGCGTGCCTGGAGCGTCTGGCGGCTGTTTTGGCCGCGCCGGGCTAGGCACGGACGCGTTGTCCGCGGCCCGCCATCCAGCGGTGTGTCTGTCCGCAAACACGCGAACGCCTTTTGGTTTGAGACCGGCCCGCCTTGAGGTTGACCTTGGGGAAGTAAGAAAGGCCTTCTTTTTTGAAAAAAAGAAGCAAAAAACTTTGATCCCTGCGCAGGTTCAGCCGCTTCGATGCATCCGGAGGCACCCGGACGTCGCAAATTTGCCTGGCCGCGGATAGCGCTGTGACAGCGTTGCCGGACGTCTGTCAGGGCTGTTGGTGACTGCCTGCTTCCCAGCCCCCAAGGGGTTTCCCGCCGGGCGCCCCGCCGCTATGGTCCGCGCGTCATACCGCCCAAGGACAAGCAAGCGTTGCCAGACATCTTCGACGAAGTGGAGGAGGACCTCCGCGCCGAACGCGCCCGCGCCTTCGGCCGCCGGTTCGCCGGCACCGGCATCGCCCTGTTCGTTCTGATCCTCGCCGGCACGGGCGGCTACGTCTACTGGAAGCAGAGCCGGCAAGCTTCGGCCAACGCGGTCGCCAACCGCTTCATAACCGCCGCGGGCGACGCCGACCGTGCCACCAAGGGCAAGGCGGATGCGGCCCTGGCGGCACCCGCGTCGGCCGCGCTCGCGGAGATCGCGGCCACCGGCCCCGAGGGCTACCGCGTGCTCGCCCGCCTGCGCCTGGGCGCGCTGCAATGGCAGACCGGCCAGCATACCCAGGCGGTCGCCACCTGGCAGGCCATCTCGGACGATGCGTCCGCGCCCAGGCTGATGGCCGACCTGGCCGTGCTGATTTCTGCCCAGCACCAGCTGGACACCGCCGACCCCGCCCCGCTGAAGAACCGCCTGCAGGCGCTCGCCAGCACGGGCAATCCCTGGCGCCCGATGGCCGAACAGCTGCTCGCCCTGCTGGACGTGCGCACCGGCAACACGCATGAGGCCGCCACCATCATGCAGCGCCTCACCACCGATCCCATGGCGCCGGAAGACATGCGCCAGATGGCCGCAGACGTGCTGACCACTCTTCCGCCCGACGCCCCAACGCCTAACGCCCGAACTCCCAACGCTCAAACGCCCAACGCCCTGGCGCCCGCCGCCCCGGCGGCGCCCGTCAAGCCAGCTCCCAAGCCCGCCCCAGCTCCCGCCGCGCACGCGCCGGCAGCGCATGGATGACCAGCAGCGTGACTTGCCCCCCTAGACCAGCGTTCCGCCTCACCCGCCGCCACGCCCTGCTTCTCCCGCTCCTACCCGCGCTCGGCGGCTGCAGCGCGTTCGACTGGCTGACCGACGAGGAGAAGAAGCCGGTCCCGGGCGACCGCGAGCCCGTCCTCGCCTCCTCGCGCGGCCTGGCCATAGACAATCTGGAAGCCGTCACCCTGCCGCCTGTCACCGACAACCCGAACTGGCTGCAATACGCGGGCTCTGTCGACCACGTGGGCGCCAACTACGCCGGCGGCCTGACCAGGTTGTGGACCACCAACGTGGGCGCGGGCGGCAACTACCGCGCCCGCTTCACCGCCCAGCCGCTGATCGCCGGCGCCCATGCCTACACCATGGACACGGACGGCGCGGTCTGCGCCTTCGACCTGGCGACCGGCCGGCGGAACTGGCGCAGCGTCACCAGGCCGAAAAAGGCGCGCAACAGCAACATAGGCGGCGGCATCGCCATAGACGGCGACCACCTCTACGCGGTGACCGGCCGCGGCCAGCTGCTCGCCCTGCGCCTGGCCGACGGGCGGCAGGACTGGCAGGCCGAGCTGAATTCGCCGTCGCGCAGCGCGCCGCTGGTCAGCCAGGGCGAGATCACCGTCGTCACCGTCGACCAGCAGCTCCAGGCCTTCGCCCAGGCCGACGGCAAGTTCCTCTGGTCCTACCAGGCAACCGCGTCCAACACCGGCACCATCGGCCAGGCCGGGCCCGCTGCGGCGGACGGCGTGCTCGTCGCCGGCTTCGAATCGGGCGACATGGCGGCGGTGCGGCAGGGCAGCGGCACGCTCGTCTGGACGGACAACATGGGCGGGCTGAAAGGCCAGTCCACGCTGTCCGATTTCGGCTCGGTGCGCGCCGCCCCCATCATCGACGGCGGCCTAGTCTATGGCATCGGCCTGGGCGGCCTGCTCGCGGCGTTGGACATACGGTCCGGCCGCCGCGTCTGGCAGCGCGACGTGGCCGGCGCCAACACGCCCTGGCTCGCCGGCGACTTCCTGTTCGTCGTCAGCGCCGAGCAGAAGATCGCCGCCCTGTCGAAGGAGGACGGCTCGGTGCACTGGGTGACCGACCTGCCGCGCTTCCAGAACCCCAAGCGCACCAAGGGCCTGATCACCTGGTTCGGGCCCACGCTGGTGGGCGGCAAGCTGATCGTGGTCAGCGACCACGGCAAGATGGCGGTGCTCGATGCGACCACCGGCGCCCTGGTGAACAGCAGCACCCTGCCGGATACGGCGTCCACGCCGGCCTCCGTGGCGCAGGGGATCGTGCTGGTCCTGACCGACGACGCGACCTTGACGGCATTCAAATAAGACGAGCCATGCTGTGAAAAGCCGCAGGAACCCTGCTTGCCGCCGATCAGCCTGCGTGATCATCAGGAGGCGCGCGACGCCGCGAGCGCCGCGAGCGTAAAATCTGGGTTCTCTCTTCGTGCAGAAGTGACTGCTGGCTTCCCGCCTTGTTGTGCCGCCACCCCTAGGCAGCCCGGCCGCCAGCCGCCAACTGGCACAGTTCTTCCAAATCACCGCCCAGAGGCCGGCCGAACCAGCCGGAACCGCACGTGTTCTCCGCCAAATTCCGCCGCGGGACCGCCCCGTTCCGGCAGGTCCTGAGCTTCTCGCTCGCCCAGTGGCGCCGCCATCCCGCGACCTTGGCCGCCGTCATCGCCTGCGTGAGCGTCTGGACCCTGTCGGACGTGCTCATGCCTGTGTTCGCCGGCCGCTTGGTGGATGCGGTGTC
>CAHJWU010000320.1 GCA_903643085.1 Rhodospirillales bacterium | reverse complement strand
CTGGTGGCGCCCGGGCGCCCCGGCGGGCGGGCGCTGCTGCCAGGCCTGCCGGCCTTTCCGCAGGCTTTCACGATGCCGGACGAGGCGTCGAACGCCTGGGCGGTAACCGGCCAGCGCTCCGCGACCGGTGCCGCGCTGATGGCGGGCGACCCGCATCTGCAGCTTGGCTTCCCCTCGCTATGGTACCTGGCGCGCATCGAGACGCCGGGCGGCGTGCTGGTGGGCGCCACGGCGCCCGGCCTGCCGTTCCTGGTGATCGGCCGCAACGCCCATATCGGCTGGAGCTTCACCAGCGCGGGTATCGACACGCAGGACGTCTTCGTCGAGCGCGTGCTGCCGGACGGCCGCTACGCCACGCCTGACGGGCCGGCCGCCTTCGCCACGCGCGACGAGGTGATACACGTGCGAGGCGCGCCAGACGTGCATGTGACGGTGCGCAGCACGCGGCACGGCCCGGTGATCAGCGATGACGGGCCGGCGGAGGCGAAATCCCAGCCGGTGATGGCGGTGGAGATGGCGCAGTTCCAGCTCGGCAGCCCGGCGCCCGGGCTGTTCGCGCTGAACCACGCGGCCAGCGTGGCCGAGGCGGGCCGCGCGGCGGGCATGATGACGGCGCCGATACAGAACCTGACCGTGGCGGGGCCGGACGGCATCGGCCTGTTCACCACCGGCCAGGTGCCGGTGCGCCGCGCCGGCGACGGCAGCGCGCCGGTGGCCGGCGACGACGGCGCGCCTGACTGGCTGGGCTTTTCCGGCGGCACGTCCCTGCCGCATTTCGTCAACCCCGCAAGCGGCTCGGTGGAGAACGCCAACGAACGCACCGAGCCGCCAGGCTTCCTGCCGTTCCTCGGCCGCGATTTTCCCCAGCCGATCAGGTCGCGCCGCATACATGAATGGCTGGCGTCCAAGGCCACTTTCTCGGTGGACGACTTCGCCGCCATGCAGCGCGACGACGTGAGCGTGCTGGCGCATGACGTGCTGCCCTACCTGGCCGCGCTGCCGCGCCAGCAGGGGGCGACAGGCGTGGCGCAGGGATTGCTGGCCGGCTGGGACGGCAGTATGGGCCGCGACCGCCCGGAGCCGCTGATCTTCAACGCCGCGGTGCAGCTTTTCGTCAGCAACGTCATCGCGGCAAATCACGTGGGCGAAGACGAGCTTGGCCATTGGGGCAGCTTCCTGGACTGGCTGGTCACGCCGGCTGGCGCTGCGTGGTGCAACGGAGATTGCCGCCCGATGATGAGCACGGCGCTGCATGACTCCGTGGCCCGGCTCGCGGCGAAATACGGCGACGATCCGAAAGCCTGGCGCTGGGGTGTGGCGCACCAGGCGGTGTTCGCCCACCCGCTGCTCGGCGAACTGCCCGTGCTGGGCGGGCTGGCCAGCCGCCGCGTGGCCGTGGACGGCGATGACAGCACGCTGTTTCGCGGCGGCAGCGGCCTGGGCGATTTCGCCTCGCGCCACGGCGCCGCTTACCGCGGCATCTACGATCTGGCGGATCTGGAGCGCAGCCGGTTCGTCGTCACGCCCGGCCAGTCGGGCAACCTGCTGAGCGCCCACGCCTTCGACATGCTGCCGCTCTGGGCGCGCGGCGAGTCGATCACGATACCTGCCAGGCCGGCGACCATAGGCGGGACTCTGCGGCTGGAGCCGTGATCGGGGAGGCGGGCAGCCGTCTAAGGCCAGAAAACGCCTGCTTGCCCGGCATCCGCAGCGCCCGGCGTGCCGCATGAGGCGTTGCGGCCGGCGCGGGGTCACGAAGCCTTTCTTTTCGCCGGGAGCGCCCCTTCTTCCTTGTTGCCCTACAGGACTGCCACGCTGCACACTGTGATCAGATGACCTACAAGCCGCCGCGCAGACCACAGTTCTTCTACACCACTGCGCCGCTGCCCTGCCCGTACGTGCAGGGCCGGACGGAGCGCAAGGTGGTGACCGAGATCACCGGACCAGACGCGGACTCGTTGCATGACCGGCTCTCGCGCGCCGGCTTCCGCCGCAGCCACAACATCGCCTACGCCCCGGTCTGCCCAAGCTGCTCCGCCTGCGTGCCGATACGCATAGACACCCGCCGCTTCGAAGCCGACCGCGGCCTGCGCCGCGTCGCCCGCGCCAACGAGGGCACCGAAGGCTTCGAGGTGCCGGCCCGCGCCACCGCCGAACAATTCGCCCTGTTCCAGCGCTACCAGCAGGCCCGCCACAGCGACGGCGACATGGCGACGATGAGCTTCTACGATTACCGCGCCATGGTCGAAGATACGCCTATCGATACCATGGTGGTGGAGTTCCGCGACGAGGACGACCGCCTGGTGGGCGCCTGCCTGGCCGACCGGCTTGGGGACGGCCTCTCCGCGGTGTACAGCTTCTTCGCGCCGGAACTGACCAGGCGTTCGCTCGGCACCTACGCCATCCTGTGGCTGGTGGAGCGGGCGCGGGCGCAGGGCCTGCCTTACGTCTACCTCGGCTACTGGGTGCCGGAGAGCCGCAAGATGGCCTACAAGATACGCTTCCGCCCCTGCGAGATTTTGGCCGGCGGGTCCTGGCGCATGCTGACGGATGCCGATTTGGGCACGTGCGATGCCCGGACGGGGACGTTGCTGGTGCCGGAGACGGCCTGAGCCGGCCTGCTGTTCTGGCGGGCTGCTGCGGCAACTGGCCGCTATTCGCAAACCCTGGTCTAGCCATGAGGAGGACGAAGGCGAGACCTTGTTCCCCAGGTCGTGCTTTTCGCGCCGCTGTAGAAAGGCCGGCCAAAGAAGCGCCGAACGTGGCAGTTGAGCGTGGCTTTAAACAGCAGCCCGAAGTGTCAAAACCGGCCAGCCCTCCCAAACGCGGGAAGCAAGAGTTTTTTGCTTCTTTTTTTCAGAAAAGAAGTCCTTGCTTCCTGCCCCCGCGCCAGCCATCGCCGGATCGCCCGCGTGGCGTGAAACCGCGACAACCCCGTCCGCACCACCACATCCGCCCGCCGCCGCTTCTCCGCATCGGGCGTCTGCAACGCGATCACCCGCGCGATCTCGTCGTCCGACATGCGGCGCCGCCGGCGTACACGCGCCATCTGGATGGCAGGCGGTGCTGAGACCACCATCACGCGGTCCACGCGCGCGGCGCCGCCGGTTTCGAACAGCAACGGAATGTCCAGCACCGCCAGGCGGCGGCCGGCGCCGCGCGCGCGGGCCAGGAAGCGGCGCTGCTCGGCCTGCACCATAGGGTGCATGATGGCCTCCAGCACGCGCAGCCGCGCGCGGTCGGCCA
>CAHJWU010000319.1 GCA_903643085.1 Rhodospirillales bacterium | reverse complement strand
GGCCAGGCTCGGCGCCCGCGTCACCGCCGTGGACAAGGCGGCGCTGGATCCGGCGGTCGCCGCCATGCCGGGCGTCAGCGCCCGCCAGGACAGCGCCTTCGCGCTGGACCCGGCCGCCGAACCGGCGGTCGACTGGCTGTTCTCCGACGTGATCGCCTATCCGTCCCGCCTGCTGATCCTGGTGCAGGCCTGGATCGCCAGCGGCCGGGCAGGGCGCATACTGTGCACCCTGAAATTCCAGGGTGCCACGGACCACGCGGCGGCGGAAGCGTTCGCGGCCATCCCCGGCGGCCGGGTGGTGCATCTGTTCCACAACAAGCACGAGCTGATGTTCCTGTGGTCGCGGAAGTGAACGCAGCGGGCCCGGTTAATTTCACCGCGCGGGAAGCTGCGCGAGCCCCCGCCGCGTAGTGTAGGCTGCAGGCGGAGCACCACCATGACGCAGCAGACAGGCGACGGACGCGGACGGCCCGCCGCGGCAGGCGCGCTGCTGCTCCTGTCCGCGCTCCTGGCACCGCAGGCGGCCAGGGCCGAACCCTGCCGCATGATGGGCTGCAGCAACCAGCTGTTCTACATCTTCCTGCCCGACGCGAACCTGACGCCGGCCGCCAGCCCCGCCGTCGCCATGACCGGCCAGGGCTGCAACGCCTCCGCCGTATCGCAGACCTTCGAGCGCCGCGGCCTGCCGGCCGTCAACGAGGTGGCGACGCTCAAGGCGGATGGCCGCTGGGTCTACACCGAAGAGCAGATCGAAGCGGAAATCGACGCCTTCCAGCCGCCGGGCTTCGATCGCGCCACCTCCGGCTGCGCCATCGCCTGGGCAGCGCCCGATGGCAGCGGCAGCCTGGATACCGGGACGAAACTCCAGATCGTGGGCTACCGCACCTTCGTCGGCCACAGCAAAATCGAATTCCGCAAACCGGGCGGGGACCTGCAGCAGATGACGTCCTACCCGCAGCAATTGCTGTTCGCGATGGTCGTCGTCGAGTGACCCCGCCGTCCAGGCGAAAGCCAGGACCCTCCCTGAGAGCGGCGCCCTCACCGATGATCGTCGAAACCGGCGGGTCCGCGCGCCCGAAAGTCCCACGCGCCGCATGACCGGACCGGCCGCACTGCTGCAGACCGCCGAAGGCCAGCGCCTGCTCGCCATACGCAGCGGCGCCGGCTGGCGCCGCTGGGGCCCCTACGTCAGTGACCGCCAGTGGGGCACCGTACGCGAGGATTACAGCCCCGGCGGCCGCGCCTGGGACTACCTCCCCCACGACCACGCCCGCAGCCGCGCCTACCGCTGGGGCGAGGACGGCCTGGCCGGCTTCGCGGACGAACACCTGCGCTGGTGCCTTGGCCTGGCCCTGTGGAACGGCCAGGACCCGATCCTCAAGGAACGCCTGTTCGGCCTCACCAACAGCGAAGGCAACCACGGGGAGGACGTCAAGGAACACTACTGCTACAGCGACGCCACGCCCACGCACGCCTACATGCGCATGCTCTACAAATACCCCCACGCCGCCTTCCCCTACGCCCGGCTCGTCGCCGAAGGCGCCCGCCGCGGCACCCTGGACCGCGAATGCGAACTCCACGACACCGGCATCTTCGACCACAACCGCTACTGCGACGTCACCGTCGAATACGCCAAGGCCGACACCGACGACATCCTGATGCGCGTCACCGTGCAGAACCGCGCCGACACCCTGACCACCCTGCACGTCCTCCCCCATTTCTGGGCCCGCAACACCTGGTCCTGGTCCCCGGACCACCCCCGCGCCCGCATCACCCTCCAGCCGGACGGCAGCCTCCTCGCCCATCGCACCGGCACGGCAGACATGCGCCTGGACGCGGACGGCCAGGGCCCCGTCCTGTTCTGCGAGAACGTCACCAACGTCCGCCGCCTCTACGGCGCGGACGCCCCGGGCCCCTTCAAGGACGGCATCAACGACGCGGTGCTGCACGACGACCTCGCCGCGATCCGCCACGATGCCGGCAGCAAGGCCGCCTTCCACCGCATACTTCACATCCCCCCGCAAGGTGCCGCCAGCGTCCGCCTGCGCCTACGCCCCGCTGACCTGCCGCCCGCCGGCTTCGCCGGGTTCGACGCCATGATCGCCCGCCGCCGCGCCGAAGCCGACGAATTCTACGCCGTCCTCCAGCAGGGCATCGCCCCCGAACCGGCCCTCGTACAGCGCCAGGCCCTGGCCGGCATGCTATGGTCGAAACAGTTCTACCATTTCGACGTGGCCCGCAGCTTCGAAGGCGACCCCCTCCAACCCCCGCCTCCCGCCGGCCGCACCCGCAACGCGGACTGGCGCCACCTCAACAACGCCGACATCATCTCCATGCCGGACAAATGGGAGTACCCCTGGTACGCCTCCTGGGACCTCGCCTTCCAGACCACCACGCTCGCCCTGATCGATACCGACTTCGCCAAGCACCAGCTCCTCCTCCTCACCCAGGACTGGTACCAGCACCCGAACGGCCAGCTCCCCGCCTACGAATGGGCCTTCTCCGACGCCAACCCCCCTGTCCACGCCTGGGCCGCCTTGCGCGTCTACGCCGCCGACCGCGCCATGCACGGCGCCGCGGACACCGATTTCCTCGAACGCCTGTTCCAGAAACTCCTGCTCAACTTCGCCTGGTGGGTGAACCGCAAGGACGCCGGCGGCCGCAACGTCTTCCAGGGCGGCTTCCTCGGCCTGGACAACATCGCCGTCTTCGACCGCTCCGCCCCGCTCCCCACCGGCGGCACCATGGACCAGGCGGACGGCACCGCCTGGATGGCCAGCTACGCGCTCAACATGATGCACATCGCCATCGAGCTCGCCTACACCCGCCCCGTCTACGAAGACATGGCCGCCAAGTTCTTCGAACACTTCCTCTCCATCGCCCAGGCGATGACGGACCTGGGCGGCGAAGGCGTGGGCCTCTGGGACGAAACCGACGGCTTCTACTACGACGCTCTCTCCCTGCCCGACGGCCGCAAGCGCCCCATCCGCCTGCGCACCATCGTGGGCCTCATCCCCATGTTCGCCGTCGAAGTCCTCTCGCCTGACGTCTTCCGCCGCCTGCCCGCCTTCGCCGCCCGCGCCCGCTGGTTCCTCGCCCACCGCCCGAAGATGGCCGCGCTGGTCTCCAACTGGACCGAACCCGGCACCGGCGCCCGCCACCTGCTCTCCCTGCTGCGCGGCCACCGCCTGAAATGCCTCCTCGCCCGCGCCCTGGACCCCGCCGAGTTCCTCTCCGACCACGGCATCCGCT
>CAHJWU010000318.1 GCA_903643085.1 Rhodospirillales bacterium | reverse complement strand
CCTGACGGCGCGCTGGACCTGCTCTGCGCCGGGCCGGACGGCCTGCATCGGCTGCGCACGCCGCTCCTGCCGATCGCCGCGAACGGCGCCGGCGACGCGATCGCCGCGTTGTTCCTGTTCCACGTGCTGCGCTCGGGTGCGCCCGCCGCCGCCATGGCCAGCGCCGCCAGCGCCGTCCACGGTCTGCTGAGCCGCACGCTGCAGGCCGGCAGCCGGGAGCTGCTCATCGTCGCGGCGCAGGAGGAGTTCGTGCAGCCTTCCAGAGCGTTCGCGCCCGTCGGTTGCTGAGGCAACGCCGTCTGTTATGGCAAGGAGCAAGACTTTGCCCGCGGCTGACGGACGCGCGGCGCGCCGGCGGACAAAGGTTTTCCGGTCGTCTTCCGGACAGACGACGGCTTGCCCTGTCTTCACTCTTCCGTGCTGCCCCAGTTGGGATACCCGGCTGCCGCTTTTTCGCCGCGTTGCAGCGCTATCCAGTTCATGCCGGGCGTTTGGTCCGGCAGTCGCCGAAAGTCAGCCGCCATGCCGCTTACGAAAGTCTATCAACGGGTCCTCGGGTTGCTGGCGGACAGGCGCCGCACCATCACGCTGCTTGTGCTCGGCAATCTGTGCGTCGCCGCCCTGCAATTTCTCGATCCGCTGCTGTTCGGCCACGTCATCGGCCTGCTGGCGAAGAGCGACAGCATCCCGCATGCCCAGCTGTTCACCAAGGGCGGCGATCT
Organism: Rhodospirillales bacterium; assembly: GCA_903643085.1. Classification (GTDB taxonomy): domain Bacteria; phylum Pseudomonadota; class Alphaproteobacteria; order Acetobacterales; family Acetobacteraceae; genus BOG-908. Next base: position 2,557 of record CAHJWU010000318.1, on the reverse strand, counting down.
GGTCGGCGCCTGGGTGCTGATCGGCGCCTGCGGCATCGGCGTGAACATCGCGGTCGCCATGGGATCGGAGCGCATGGCGCACCGCACCCGCCTTGATGCGATAAGCCGCTGCTTCAACCATGTGCTGGCGCTGCCCTCCTCGTTTCACGCCGGTGTACAGTCCGGCAGCGTGATGAAGACGATGGTGTCGGGCTCGGACTCGATCTTCGCGCTCACCTTGACTTTTTTCAAGGACAACCTGGCCACCTACGTGGCCGTGGTCGTGCTGCTGCCGCTCAGCGCGTTCCTCAACTGGCGCCTGTCGCTGGTGCTCGTGGCGCTGGTCACCGTGTTCGTCAGCGTCACCGTGTTCGTCATACGCCGCACCCAGGCCGGGCAGCGCCGCGCCGAGGCCGCCCATTCGGCGCTTGCCGGCCGGGCGCAGGATGCGCTCTCCAACGTGGTGGCGGTGCAATCCTTCGGCCGCCTGCAGGCAGAAGCGCGCGGCTTCGGCGAGATACTCGAGGGCGTCATGGCACACCAGTTCCCGGTGCTGAACTGGTGGGCGCTGGTCACCGTGCTCACCCGCGCGTCCAGCACGCTGGCCGTCATCACGATCGTCGTCGCCGGCGCCATGCTGCACCTCAACGGCCGCGCGAGCGTGTCGGACATCGTCTCCTTCATGGGCTTCTCCACCCTGCTGATCGGGCGCCTGGAGGGAGCGGTGAACTTCGCCAGCAACCTGTTCATGCGCGCCCCCGGCATCGCCGATTACTTCACCCTGCTGGACACAAACAGCAGCGTGCCTGACCGCGCCGATGCCGCCGAGCTGGAAGTCACCCACGGCGAAGTGGCCTTCGAGCAGGTCAGTTTCGCCTATCCCGGCGGGCCCGCCATCCTGTCGGAGGTGAGCTTCGTGGCCCGCCCGGGCACGGTCACCGCCCTGGTCGGCGCCACGGGCGCGGGCAAATCCACCGCCATGCACATGCTGCAGCGCCTGTGGGACCCGCAGCACGGCGGCATACTCATCGACGGCCAGGATCTGCGCGACGTGTCGCTGGGCAGCCTGCGCCAGAACATCGGCGTGGTGTTCCAGGAAAGCCTGCTGTTCAACCGCTCGATACGCGAGAACCTCCTGGTGGGCCGGCCGGACGCCACCGACGCCCAGATCGAGCACGCCTGCCGCCTGGCCGAGGCGCACGACTTCATCATCCGCCAGCCGCAGGGCTACGAGACGCTGGTGGGCGAGCGCGGCGCCACGCTCTCCGGCGGCCAGCGCCAGCGCCTGGCCATCGCGCGCGCCCTGCTGAAGGACGCGCCGATCCTGATCCTGGACGAGGCGACAAGCGCGCTGGATGCCGCCACCGAAGCCCGCGTGTCCCGCGCCATGGCCAATCTGATGAAGGGCCGCACCACCTTCGTGATCGCGCATCGCCTGTCCACGGTGCGCGACGCCGACGAAATCCTGGTGTTCGACGCCGGCCGCATAGAGGAGCGCGGCACGTTCGAGGGATTGCTGGCGGAACGCGGGCGGTTTGCCGAGCTGGTGCACAGCCAGCTGGCCGAGGCGAAGTAGCGTTCCGGTCCACAGACGATCGCCCTGTCGGCTGTTGCCAGACAAGCCGCCGACAGGGCAGTCGTGCTCTCGCTTGACAGGGGCATGAGCGTGCTCTCCCGGCTGCCTCAACACTCGCCAAGGGGCAGTGACCGGACGTTTTCGTTTTTCCCCGTCAAGCGAAAAGGCGTCGCGTTTGGCAAACGAGCGCCGCGTATGCTGGTGGAACAGCGTTTCCGGCCGTTTTCAGGGAAAACTGCTTGTCTTGCCGGAAGCGGCGTCACAGCCAGCCGGTCTGGCCCACGGTGCCGCCTGACGTCTTGCCGAGCAGCTCACGGGACTTGGAAAGTGCGTCCTGGCTCGCCGCAAGCGTGGTCCGCATGCTGGTGAAATGGACGGCGACCAGGATCCGGTAGCGCGCCAGCGCGCCTTCGACGTCGCGTATGGACTGCAGAGTATCTGTCTTGTCGAACGGCGTCATACGTCCCTCGCATGCAGCGGGACTGTTTCACTACCCCCGGTCGTTGCCGCAAGCGCAAGACCCACCGGCGATAATTGACATGCTACGCCTTTCGCTACCGATCACGGGGTTTTTGTGATCACGTGTTGGTGTCGCTACGAGATAGAATTTCCTGGCGCGTACTTATCTTGCCAGGCGCCGTCAGCCGCGATCCTTGGTTCGGTCCGGAGACCGCTTCTTCTCACACGAATCTGCGCCACGCCGTGACACGGCAAAGGCAGGCAGTCCTGTATCAGGGGAGTGCCGGCCTCCTGCGCTGCCGCCTCGAAAAATGCGCCGCCAGCGGCCAGGCCAGCAGCGGCGCCAGGCAAGCCGCGTCCACCGCCAACAGCCGCCCCCTGTCCGAGGCCACGATGGTTGCGGCGGCCACCACCACGATCAGGCCGGCCAGGGCGGCCGACGCCTCCTTCGCACCCAGCAGCACCAGGGCCGCGACGGCCGCCACCACCGCCGCGTGCGCCCAGTGGGCGGACGCGCCGGCCAGAACTACGCAGGCGGCCAGG
>CAHJWU010000317.1 GCA_903643085.1 Rhodospirillales bacterium | reverse complement strand
GCCGCGGACGCGCCACCCGAGGCAATCGAGCCGATCACCGCGCCCACCTCCACCTCGGCCCCCTCGGCGGCGGCGGGCTGCTCCATCACGCCGGCGACGCTGGCGTTCACCTCGACCGTCACCTTGTCCGTCTCCAGCTCCACTACGGGCTCGTCCGCGGCCACCGGCTCGCCGGCCTTTTTCAGCCAGCGCGCCACGGTCGCCGTGGTGACGCTCTCGCCGAGGGTCGGGACGAGGATGTCTGTCACTGCGTCTTCTCCTTCAGGCCGAGCGCTTCGGACACCAGCGCCGCCTGCTCGGCCGCGTGGGTCTTGGCCAGGCCCGTGGCCGGGCTGGCCGCGGCCACGCGTCCCACATAGTCCGGCCGCTTCGCCTTGCTCTTGAGCGCGGTCAGCACGCGCTCGATGCGACGGTCCACGAAGCTCCAGGCACCCATGTTCTCCGGTTCTTCCTGGCACCACACGACGTGCTGCGCCCTGGCGTACGGCTTCAGCGTGAACGCCAGCGTGCGCTCCGGAAACGGGTAGATCTGCTCCAGGCGAAGGATCGCCACGTCGCGCAGGCCACGGTCCCGCCGTTCCGCCAGCAGATCGTAATACACCTTGCCGGAGCAGATCACGACGCGCTTGATCTCGGCTGCCGGTGCCAGCTGGTCCGCCTCGCCGATCACCGTGCGAAAGCGGCTCTCGCCCACCATCTCGGAGACCGGCGAGACGGCCAGCTTGGCGCGCAGCAGCGATTTCGGCGTCATGATCACCAGCGGCTTGCGGAAGTTCCGCTTCACCTGGCGGCGTAGGGCGTGGAAGTAGTTGGCCGGCGTGGTGATGTTGGCCACCGTCATGTTCCGCTCGGCGCAGAGCTGCAGGTAACGTTCCAGGCGGGCGCTGGAATGTTCCGGCCCCTGGCCTTCATGGCCGTGCGGCAGCAGCAGCGTGAGGCCGCTCATGCGCAGCCATTTCGTCTCGCCGCTGGCGAGGAACTGGTCGATGATCACCTGCGCGCCGTTGGCGAAATCGCCGAACTGCGCTTCCCACAGCACGAGGGTCCACGGATCGGCCAGCGAGTAGCCGTACTCGAAGCCGAGCACGCCGGCTTCGGACAGCAGCGAGTTGAACACTTCGAACCGCGCCTGCCTGGGGCGGACGTTGTTGAGCGGGACGTACTCGTTCTGGTTGGTCTGGTCGATCAGCACGGCATGGCGCTGGCTGAAGGTGCCGCGCTGGCAATCCTCGCCGGAGAGGCGCACGTGATGGCCTTCCTGCAAAAGCGTGCCGAAGGCGAGCGCTTCGGCGGTGGCCCAGTCGACGCCCTCGCCGCTCTCGATCATTTGCCGCTTGGCGTCCAGCTGGCGGGCGATCTTCGGGTTCAGGTCGAAGGTGGAGGGCACGGTGGCGAGCGCCATGCCCACTTCGCGCAGGCTTGCCGCATCCGCCGCGGTGGCCTGCTCGGTTTCGTCCTGCGCCTCGTCGCTCTTGAGGCCGCGCCATTTGCCTTCCAGCCAGTCCGCCTTGTTGACGCGGTAGCCCTGGGCCGCCTCGTGCGCCTGGTCGTAGCGGGTGAACAGCCCGTCCCACATCGCCTGCGCATCGGCGGCGGTGGCCACGCCTTCGGCCTGCAGCCGGCTCGCATACAGCTCGCGCGTGGTCGGGCGCGCCTTTATCGCGCGATACATGATCGGCTGGGTAAAGGCCGGCTCGTCGTTCTCGTTGTGTCCGTGACGGCGGTAGCAGACGATGTCCAGCACGAAGTCGGTGGCGAATTGCTGGCGGAATTCGGCGGCCATGCGGGCGGCGAACACCACCGCCTCGGGATCGTCGCCGTTGACGTGCAGGATCGGCACCTGGATGGATTTCGCTATGTCCGTGCAGTAGAGTCCGGAATAGGCGTGCGCCGGCACGGTGGTGAAGCCGATCTGGTTGTTGACCACCACGTGTATGGTGCCGCCGGTGCGGTAGCCGATGAGCTGGCTCATCGCCAGCGTCTCGTAGACCAGGCCCTGGCCGGCGAACGCCGCGTCGCCATGCAGCAGGATGCCCATCACGCTGCGCCGCGTGGTGAGGTCGCCCGCCATGTCCTGGCGCGCGCGCACCTTGCCGACGACGACGGGATCCACCGCTTCCAGATGCGACGGGTTCGGCTGTAGCGAGATGTGCACCATGCGGCCGGCGATCTCGACATCTGTCGACGTGCCGAGGTGGTATTTCACGTCGCCGGAGCCCTGCACGTCGTCAGGCTTGAAGCTGGCGCCGGCGAACTCGCTGAACAGAGCCGATAGCGGCTTCTTGACGATGTTGACGAGCGTGTTGAGCCGGCCGCGATGCGGCATGCCGATGACGATCTCGCTGGTGCCGTTGGCGACCACGCTCTCGATCATCGCGTGCAGGGCGGGAATCGTCACCTCGCCGCCTTCCAGTCCGAAGCGCTTGGTGCCGACGTAGCGCTTCTGGCAGAACGCCTCGAAGCCCTCGGCGTCGGTGAGCTGGCTGAGGATGGTGCGCTTGGCCGGCGCGTCGAACGCGCCGAGCCAGGGCGCGCCCTCGATCCGGCGCTGTATCCAGGCCTTCTGCTCGGGGTCCTGGATGTGCATGAACTCCACGCCGACACTGCCGCAGTAGCTGGCGCGCAGGATGGCCATGATCTCGCGCAGGGTGGCGGTCTCGCGCCCGAGCACGCGGTCTATGAAGATCGGGCGGTCCCAGTCGGCGTCGGTGAAGCCGTAGGTGCGCGGGTCCAGCTCCGGATGGCTCTTGGGCACCTGCAGGCCGAGCGGATCAAGCTTGGCTTCCAGGTGGCCACGCACGCGGTAGACGCGGACCATCATCAGCGCGCGTATGCTGTCCAGCGTGGCGGCACGCACGGCAGCCTCGGTGCCGGCGCGGCGCTCAGGGAGCACGGGCGCCGCCTCGGCGGGGTCGAAGCCGGAGGGGCGCGGCGCCCAGGACGCGCCGGTGGCGTCCGTCAGCACGGAGCGGGCTTCGTCATTCAGCGAGCCGAACAGCTCGGCGAAGCTGGGGTCCACGGAGTGCGGGGCGGCGATCCAGCGGGCGTAGAGATCGGCTATGAAAGCGGCATTGCCGCCGTTCAGGGCGGTTACGAGTGTGTCCACGCCGGGCATCGGCCGTGTTCTCCTGTCGGGCTTCTTGCGGGTGATGGTCTACGCCGCGTGTGGCTAAAATAGGTTGATGTGCGCCGGCCTGGGTGGGTGGCTGGGGTGTGCTGTCGGCATGGCACAGGCAGGAAGGCCTTCTTTTTTGAAAAAAAGAAGCAAAAAACTTTTATCTCT